>JAUWWH010000155.1 GCA_030617005.1 Candidatus Bathyarchaeota archaeon
ATTTCAACAGACACCATCATATTTACAAAGAGCAGTGGCATAGACCGTAGCATTTCTACAATTGAGATCATAATCTCAAAACCAGATACGCATTAAACATTATGAGAAAATAGATATGTGCTATCTTTGAATCTAACCTTTAAAAGCAGGGCTTTCTCTAGAACTTCATTTCTCTACTTAGAATATGAACACATAAACGTGTGATTAAAAATATCCGTTTTCAGTAACAGGGAATGCCTTTCTCCTAACTATCCAATTGATCGGTACTGGAAAAATATTACCCATAGAAACACATAGATCAAGATCCTTTGGGACTTCTATGGAGCTATATTGGATAAAAAGGGAGAATCCTTTCTTAGAAGGTTACAAATCATTGGATGAGAGCTTATCGTCTCTAAAACTCTTCGTAAACCTAGCACTGAATACACTAAGCTTTACCCCCATGTTTCAGCCGCTATCAACTTAACACAACGAGGAAAGTTAGTGAAGAGGGGTGAAACCGTTGACTTTGTTTATGTGAATACTCGGCGACATAATCCACTCCGAAGAGTGGCTTCAATAGACCTCTATGGTAAGGTATACTACGATTCTGAGAAGTATAGAAATATGATTCTCACTGCTTCTGAGACTATCCTATCAACTTTTGGTTTTTCTAGATAACACCGGGATCTAAACCTGTCTATTACCTTGTCTAGTAAGGTCTTATTACGAGACGGTGAATAGAAGATCAACGATTTTTCATAATCTTATTAAACTTACTTTTATCTTTTAACTTTGTATAGTCTCTTCTACACCCGTGTAAGGATTCAACGTAAGAAGTCTTTATATAGAAAATAGGCATACCTACTCCTCTAGTAGCCCATAAATTCATAGAACTCTAATCATTGGTAGCGGCCATGCGTCAACTTATTGATGTGCTTTTACTCATAGGTTTTATAGAAACGATGGTCTTCCTATTGTATGCGATAAGATATTTCATCTTTTCTTTTATCATACTTAAAACTAGAAGCCCATCAACCAATAACTTTTCAGAACTAAGTAAAAATTCAGACGCATTCATAACAATTCTTCTTCCAACATATAACGAGCAGAATGTCATTGATCGTTTGTTAACCGCATGTACTTCGTTTGATTTCCCTAACTATGAGGTAATCCTAATAGATGATTCAATAGACGAAAGTATGAAGACTATAATTAAATGGAAAAATCATCCTCGACTTAAGATAATTCACAGAACTTCGAGAGATGGTTGGAAAGGGGGTGCATTAAACATTGGCCTTACTCACGTTAATCCTCGAAGTACACACTCCCTAATTTTAGATGCTGATTTCGTTCCTCCAAAGAGTCTCCTTCAACGTTTCCTTACAAGATTTACGGATGATCAGATCGTTGTTGTACAGGGATATCAAGTTCATGATTTAAATGCTGAAGAGAATTGGATCACAAAAGGAGTGCGGGTGATGTTCAGCGTTACCAACATGATTGAAATGAACGCTAAAAATAAACTGAAACTTCTTCTCCCCATTACTGGTAGCGTGTATATGATTCGAACTGAACTTCTTAAAAAACTACGATTCGATAAGAGTATCACTGAAGATTGGTCATTAACTCTTAAACTCTATATGGCCGGTTACAAAGTCATCTACGATCCAACCCTT
This sequence comes from Candidatus Bathyarchaeota archaeon, assembly GCA_030617005.1. Classification (GTDB taxonomy): domain Archaea; phylum Thermoproteota; class Bathyarchaeia; order RBG-16-48-13; genus JAUWWH01. The sequence continues at coordinate 1,659 of JAUWWH010000155.1, forward strand.
ACCGCTTCTGCGGAGTGTTCCAACACTCTCCTCAAATTTTTTAGACAAAATGCTAGATGGGCGGAAGGGCATACTAGAAATTTTAGGAAGCATTTCTGGGAAATTTTGAAAAATAAGTGTCTTTCTGTAAGGGAAAAGCTCGAATTCCTCTTTTTAGGTAGTTTATATTTAAACACCATATTGGTAGTTACAACGACGATAGGCGGTATATTAGTACTTGGAAGCGATCCAAATTTAACATATTCACTTAATCTTACCCCTACTATCCTCGGTATCTTTTTTACTATTTTAGGAATCCTCTCCGTTGTTTTTGCAGACATAGTTGCTCTGAAATCTGAGAGATGTTTAAGCGATCTCTCTAAAATTCCCTATTCATTAATATTAGGTTACATTACAACCCCTATAACTGCATATTATTCCCTTAAGGGACTACTTTCAGATAAAGGTCACTTCCATCGTACATATAAGACGGGAAAAATTACGAAACCATCAATATTATCCTACTTACGAGAATTATTTAGAAGTAAATTTTCTCCACATAAACTCCAAACGGATAGAAGCCCATTAACTTTGTAGAATTTGTCTTGCTATTTCCTTTCCCGTCTCTGAACATTTAGCAAATTTAACATTTGGTAAAGATATATCAAATGTGAGAACACGCCCTTCCCTAAGAACCGTTTCTACAGCTCTCTCTACTTTATCTGCTGCTTTTTTAAATCCTAACCATTCAAACATAAGTTTTGTAGATAAAATCGTAGCAATTGGATTGGCTTTATCCAGACCTGTATATTTTGGTGCTGATCCATGGATTGGTTCAAACATGGCATACTTTTCACCAATATTTGCTCCAGGAGCAACACCAAGGCCACCAACAAGCTGAGCTCCCTCATCTGATAAGATATCACCAAAAAGGTTAGTCGTAACGATGACATCAAATGATTCTGGTCTTTTTATTAGACTCATAGCTGCTGCATCGACTCGTAATTCATCAACTCTTACTTCAGGAAATTCTTTTGCTACTTTCAACACCGAATCTTTGAATAACTCATCCGTAATCTTTAGAATGTTACCTTTATGAACATAAGTTACGTGTTTCTTCCTCTTCATCGAGAGGTCAAAGGCAAATCTGGCGATTCTTTCGCAGCATTTTCTCGTGATAAGTCTTATTGCGATTGCTGAATCCTTCCCTGACATAAATTCAATCCCAGAATACAACCCCTCCGTATTTTCTCTGACAATTACCATATTTATATCCGGCTTCAAAGAATGAACATTGGGACGAGACTTTAATGGTCTCAAATTAACATAAAGATCAAACATTGTCCGAATCTTAACTGCAGCGCTTCTAGGGGATCCCGGTTCTTCCGGAGTTGTTAGCGGTCCCTTTAAACAACAATCTACAGATTTTAAACACTCTATGGTTTTTTCAGGTAAATTGGTCCCATATTTTGGTATGCAATTTAAACCAGCCTCTCCAAATACATACTCTAACTTTAATCCCTTTACAACATTTTGAATGGCATCTAGAACAGGAATAGTTGCATTTATCACATCAGGGCCTATTCCATCACCTGGAAGTATAGCAATTTTTATAGCTCTTGAACTGCGAGGTTTCAAGTTTTTTTCCCTCGATATATTCTTATAGTAAACTTTTAAATTTTTTATAGATCTTTTAGGTTTCTATGCTCTTTTATAAAGACATTTCCTAAAAACACGCTGATTCGTGGTCCTATTGTACCATACACTTTACACAGATACTGACTTTGTAGTTTGTAAACATTTTTAAAGGAATCCGCTTTTTGCTTCTAATGTGTAATGCACTTCTTCATAAAAAAAATAAATTAATTTAATACTTGGGGCCCGTGGCCTAGCATGGATAAGGCATCGGCCTTCTAAATATCGAGGAGAGCCGGAGATCGTGGGTTCAAATCCCATCGGGCCCACCACTTATGGTTATCATACTTTTTTAACGACGTTTTTTAAAGAAAATAACATATTTTAAGTTTAAATATGGTTTTATTTTAGTTCCTTTTATCGACACATAATTCTATTTCCTATCTTAATAAATACATCTTTTTGAGATAATTCTTTGATTAATGATTATATTTTTTATAAGAAAAGTAAAACTTAAGATTCCTTAAATTGTCTGTATAATAGTCTATTCAGGCGGAGAATTTCAATGGAGCAACTACAACACAACGGCGTTTTAGTTCCATCTAGATATCAAGGGAAAAATCTAGCTATTAAGATTCTAGGGGAAAAGATTACACTGACACAAAAACAAGAGGAAATGGCTTTCGCTTGGGCTAAGAAATTAGGGAC
>JAUWWH010000054.1 GCA_030617005.1 Candidatus Bathyarchaeota archaeon
AAGTTGAGGAGTACAGACTTAGAAGAGCTTACAGCCTTTTAGATAGGAATTTTCTTCCTCACGTAGGGAATACACCTGAGCAACGCCTTGAAAAAGCTTATTTTTTGGGTGAGATGGCTTCAAGAGCAATCGAATTAAAATTGGGATTTAGAGAAGAGGATGATAAAGATCACTATGCAAATAAACGTTTAAAACTAGCGGGGTCCTTACTCGCAGATCTCTTCCGGCTTGCTTTCAGAAATCTATGCCGAGATGTTAAGTATCAATTGGAACGGATGAGTGCTAGACGGAAGAAAATTACTATATCAGCTGCTGTTCGGCATGGTATAATAACAGGTCGAATAAAACATGCCATTGCAACCGGTAACTGGGGTTATGGGCGAGTTGGTATAACTCAACTTCTCGATAGAACTAACTGCATTTCTACTTTGAGTAATTTACGACGTTTACAATCACCTCTGAGTCGTAGTCAACCTAACTTTGAGGCTCGAGATTTACATCCAACACATTGGGGAAGAGTATGTCCTAATGAAACACCTGAAGGATCCAATTGTGGACTTGTTAAGAATCTTTCTCTTATGGCTAATATATCCATTGGCACTAATACAGAAGAGATTAAAGAAGCACTTCTAACATTGAACGTAGTCCCCATTAAAGACGTGGATACTGAAATTAGGACTCGTGATATCAAAGTTTACGTTGATGGTGCTTTAATAGGGTACACCAATACTCCAGACTCTGTTGTTCATAATTTTAAGCATATGCGAAGGCAGGGGTTAATAAGTTCTGAAGCTAACATCGCTTACTGCGCAGACGAAGATAATGACGTTATATCTAAAGAAATCATAGTTACTTGTGACTTTGGAAGAGTCAGGCGCCCACTTATAGTTGTTGAAAAAGGTGAATCTAAACTTAGACAAGAACATATTACAAAATTAAAATCTTCAGAATTAACATGGTCGAACCTAATTAATGAAGGTATCGTTGAATACCTTGATGCTGAGGAAGAGGAAAATGCTTTTATTGCTTTAGATCCATCGCAAATAACTCTGAAACATACTCATTCAGAGATAGCATCCTTCACGATCTTGGGCATTGCAACTTCAATTATACCATATGCTGAATATAACCAATCACCTAGAAACTCATATGAAGCAGCTATGTCTAAACAAGCACTAGGGATTTCTAGTTTTAATTTTAATTATCGTGTGGATACCCAATCTCACCTTCTTCATTATCCCCAAATACCTGTAGTTACAACAAAACCGATGGATATCCTAGGGTACTGTGAGAAACCCCCAGGTCAAAACTATGTAGTAGCAGTACTTTCTGACGGATATAACATGGAAGATGCATTGGTCTTCAATAAATCATCTATTGACCGTGGATTAGCTCGATCCACATTCTTTAGAATTTATAAAGCTGAAAGCAAACGTTACCTTGGTGGATTAAGGGATAAATTTGGGATTCCTGAGGCAGGAACGAGAGGTTTTAGAGGTGAACAATACTATCGTTTCTTAGAGAATGATGGTCTTATCAGTGTTTCCGCTCAGATTGAAAGAAATGATGTCCTTGTTGGAAGGACAAGTCCTCCTCGATTCTTAGAAGAATTCAGGGACTTTGAAGTTAAGGGACCCACAAGGAGGGACACATCTGTTACTATGAAACATATGGGCGTAGGTACTGTTGATGACGTCTTTCTAATGGTATCCGCAGAAGGTAGTGAGCTAGTAAAAGTCAGAGTTAGAGATCAACGTATACCTGAATTGGGTGACAAGTTTGCATCTCGCCATGGACAGAAAGGTGTTATTGGTATGATTATACCGCATGAGGACATGCCTTTTACAGAGGCTGGTATAGTACCTGACGTGATTATTAATCCCCATACATTTCCATCTCGTATGACTATAGGTCAATTCATCGAATCTATTGCTGGTAAAGTTGCTGCTTTAAAAGGTGAGATTGTAGATGGAACACCATTCAGCAATAAAAAACCTGAAGAGATAAGAGACACTCTCAAAAAACTTGGATTTCAACATGGTGGTACAGAAGTTATGTATAATGGAATAACTGGTGAAAAATTTGAGGTTAAAATCTTCATTGGATTAATCTACTATCAAAAGCTTCACCATATGGTTGCTGATAAGATGCATGCAAGGGCTAGAGGGCAAGTACAGATGCTTACACGACAACCCACAGAAGGCAGGTCAAGAGGTGGAGGATTAAGATTTGGAGAGATGGAAAGAGACTGCTTAATTGGACATGGGGCAGCTCTGCTCCTAAAAGATCGGCTATTAGAGGAGTCGGATAAGAGTATGATCTATATTTGTGAAACATGTGGGTATTTGGCTTATTATAATTTTAAGCAACGTAAATATATTTGCCAGATTTGTGGTGAACATGGACATGTTTCAACAGTTATTGTATCCTATGCTTTCAAGCTTCTAATTCAAGAATTAATGTCACTCTGTATCTCACCAAAGTTAATGTTAAGGAGGAAAGCATAAAATGGTTTTAGCTGATGCTGAAATATCTAAACTTATCGACGGGATATCTTTTGGACTTTTCTCACCAAGTCTTATCCGAAAACTCTCTGTAGCAGAAGTCTTTATGGCCGATACATACGATGAAGATGGAGTGTCAATAACCTCCGGTCTTATGGACGGTCGTTTTGGAACACTCGAACCAAGACAGAGATGTCAGACCTGTGGTAATACTGCTTCTATCTGTCCCGGTCATTTCGGTCATGTTGAATTAGCAGTTCCTGTTATTCATCCAAGCTTTGCTAAACTTACTCATAAACTTCTTAATATGACCTGTCGAAACTGCGGTAGAATTCCTCTTTCGAATGAAGTTCTCGAAGAATATAGCAGGAAAATTGAAGATGAAAGAAAAACCCTTGGTTTACAGTCTTCTTCATCATTTAAAAAAATTGAAGTAAAGACGAAAAAGAATCTAACTTGTCCACATTGTGGTGCCGCTAATTATAAAATTAAATTTACCAAACCTACCTCATACCAGGAAAATTTAGATGACGATAGCGTTAATATTTTAACACCAAGTATGATAAGGGAAAGACTGGAAAGAATTTTGGGTAATGACTTAAAACTTATAGGTCTAGATCCTGAAGCCGCTCGCCCTGAATGGGCGGTTCTTCAAGTTCTTCCTGTTCCATTCGTATACGTTCGTCCATCTATAACCTTTGAGTCTGGAGTAAGGTCAGAAGACGATCTTACACATAAACTTGTAGACATCATTAGAATCAACCATAGAGTGAAGGAGAACATCGAAGCTGGGGCTCCAGCCTTAATCGTTCAAGATTTATCTGAACTCCTCCAATATCACATTACAACATACTTTAATAATGAATCCTCTGGTATACCTCCTGCTCGCCACAGATCAGGCAGAGCCCTAAAAACTCTCTCTCAAAGATTGAAGGGAAAAGAAGGCAGATTTCGAAGTAATCTCTCAGGAAAGAGAGTTGATTTTTCTGCTAGAACTGTGATATCTCCAGATCCAAATCTTGACATAAATGAAGTTGGTGTTCCAATAGATATTGCCAGGCAATTAACAATTCCAAAAAGGTTGAATTATTTAAACATTGAAGCAATGAAAAAACTTGTAATAAATGGAATGGAGAAATATCCCGGTGCATTGTATGTTGTTAGACCGGATGGAAAACGTGTAAGATTAGAATTTGTTACCGAAAGAGAAAAAGTAGCCGAGCTTTTACAACCAGGTTTTATCGTCGAACGTCATTTAATGGATGGTGATATCGTTATTTTCAATAGACAGCCTTCTCTCCATAGAATGTCTATTATGGCACATAAGGTTAAAGTTATGCCATATAAAACATTTAGACTTCACCTAGCTGTTTGTACACCATACAATGCTGATTTTGATGGAGATGAAATGAATCTTCATGTTCCCCAAAGAGAAGAAGCGCAAACAGAAGCAGCTCTTCTAATGAAAGTTCAAGACCAAATCCTCTCTCCACGATATGGTGGTCCTGTAATAGGAGCTACAAAAGATTTTATCACCGCTTCATATGTCTTAACTAAGAGCACAACCAGGCTCACAAAAGAAGAAATCTCTAGAATTCTAATGGCAACTAACTATAATGGTTCTATTCCTGAACCAGTCATCAAGAGACCAGAACCTTTTTGGACGGGTAAGCAAATTTTCAGTCTTTTCTTACCCAAAGGCTTTGATTACGTCTTAAAAGCAAGCATATGTCAGCATTGTTCTCGTTGTAAATATGCTGACTGTCTAAATGATGCATATGTCATAGTTAAAGATGGAATTTTAGAAAGTGGAGTAATTGATGAAAATTCTATTGGAACAGAAAAATCTGAGAGCATTTACCACAGAATCGTGAAGGATTATGGTACACAAGCTGCAAGTAACTTTTTAAATTCTATATGCAAACTTCTCAAAGAATTCCTCACTATGAAGGGATTTGGTTACTCAATTGATGAACTTGATTTATCGCCAAAAACACATAAAAAAATAAACAAGTTAATAAACTTGACAAATCAAAATGTTCATGAATTAATAGAAAAGCATAACCAAGGAATATTATCAAGGCTTCCTGGGCAAACACTTGAAGAATCACTAGAAATATTCATAATGAATGAACTTGCAAAAGCTAGAGATGGATCTGGAAATATTGCTGACAAATTTTTTGGAATGAATAATCATGGTATCATAATGACAAGGACAGGTGCCCGTGGATCTAGTCTAAACATAGGTCAAATGACAGCATGTTTAGGACAACAATCCGTTAGAGGTAAACGAATCTTTAGAGGATACAAAAATCGAACTTTAGCTCATTTTGAACCAAGAGATCAGAGTCCAAGGGCAAGAGGCTTTGTTGTCTCAAGTTATAGAGATGGTCTTGATCCAATCGAATTCTTCTTTCACGCTACTGGTGGAAGAGAAGGACTTGTTGATACCGCTGTTCGTACACAACAGAGTGGCTACATGCAACGAAGATTGATAAATGCTCTAGAATTTCTAAAAGTTGAACATGATGGAACAGTCCGTAATTCCAAAGGAGATATTGTTCAATTTAGATACGGTGATGATGGAATAGACCCCGCAAAAAGTGATCATGGTAAAGCAATTAATATTGAGAGGCTCATAGCCACTCTTAAACTGACAATGGAGAAAGGAAAACCCGCAACAAAGAACTATATTAAACAAGAATTACTGAAAATAGAGAATGAGTTAACCCCTCTTCTAGTTGCAGAACTTAGAACTAGCGCATCAAAGACAAAACTAAGTACAAAGGCTTTCAATCAACTTATTCAGATAGTATTAGACTCCTATAAAAATGGTCAAGTTGAACCGGGGGAAGCTGTTGGAATTGTAGCTGCACAATCCATCGGTGAACCGGGAACTCAGATGACCCTAAGGACTTTCCATTATGCTGGTATAAGAGAGATGAACGTTACTTTAGGGTTACCCCGCCTTATTGAAATAGTAGACGCTAGAAAAAACCCCTCAACTCCGATTATGAAAATTTATCTCGATAAGGAACATAGTGCTACAATTGAGAAATCCACAAAGATTGCTGAACAAATAGTTTATACAACTGCCGACGCTATCTCTTCACTCATTTACATAGATCCCATAAAAGCATCTATAGTATTGAAAATAAATAAGAAAAGGATGAAAACTAGAGGTATTATACAAGAAGATCTTGAGAATGCTTTTAATTTCAAAAACTGCACGGTAACTGTAGATGACGATGCTATTCTCATAACTCCTGAAGAGGTTACAGATTTAAGTAAACTCCTACCTAAAATTCCTTTAACGCATATTAAAGGAATTCCTGGAATCCGGAGAGCTCTTGTTACACAAGAGAAAGGTAAATGGTTAATAAATACAGATGGTTCGAACCTATCTAAGGTTCTCAAGGTTCCAGGTGTAGACTCAACTAGAACCTCAACAAATAACGTTCATGAGATAGCTAAAACCCTTGGCATAGAAGCTGCTAGGAATTCACTTATCAAAGAAGCTAGAGGTGTTCTTGACGAACAGGGACTGGATGTCGATGTTAGACATGTGATGCTGGTAGCCGATATTATGACTGCGAATGGTGATGTTTTACAAATCGGGAGACATGGTGTAAGTGGTAAAAAATCCAGTGTTATTGCAAGAGCAGCTTTTGAAATAACCGTGCCAACTCTAGTTGATGCTGCTTCCAAAGGAATGAAGGATATGTTTAAAGGCGTTACTGAATCTGTGATAGTGGGTCAGAACATTCCTGTTGGTACGGGAATAATCGAAATTTTTATGGGACTAAGTAAAGAAAATAGCGAGGAAATTTAAAAAAATAGTTAGTTCTTTAAAGATCCTGTTTGGAGGACAATATTGATGATTGATCTTGATCGAATTATCAGATTAGCAATTAAATCTAAGAAAATCTATTTTGGTTCGAAA
>JAUWWH010000026.1 GCA_030617005.1 Candidatus Bathyarchaeota archaeon
CCAGACTCTTCACTTCTGAGATGCCAACCGGAACCTGGCTTATAGAAAACTCTATTGTTCTAGAATTTTTAATTTTTCTTAAGATTCCCCTGCTTATCTTTGGAGGTATCTGGGCAGTGCGTCTTGTTGTCTCTTTCATCTTAGAACTTCAAAAAGGAAGAATAAGCAAGGTTTTAAGAGCTGTTACCTTGATAGGCGTGATAATTATACTTCCCCTCCTTATCAATGTTCCAACCCAAGTCTTTGATATAACGACCCCTTTCTACATCCGCTCCCTGGTTATAGGAGCTATTGCTCTCGTTGTAATGAGCATCTTTCTAAGTTTAAAGGATGTCTGGGTTCAATATATGATTAACAGAATTTTTCAACAGAGAATCATCCTTATCATCATAGTAGTAATACTTTCAGGTGGCTTACTATATGGTCCTGCAGTGGTTGCTATACAGTACGCTCCATCTATGCAAGGTAATTGGATAGATTGGGTTTGGGAACCAACGTACCTTCCAACTATTGAGTACACTAGGTGGAGTACGGGTTTAGACCAGATACAGGAGGATCAGATGACTTCTGTGATGGATACTGGGGAAAACATTGAAATTCTCAGTAAAGTTCGAGTCTTCAATGATGCCGCTGCTAAACTCAGGTTGAAACCTTACATTGGTGAAACGTGGATGGACCTCAGAGAAGGCGACATTGTCTGGTCGAATGGTAGAGAGTACTGGATTGCACCGTTGACAATAACATCGCCTTCAAGTGGTGAAGAGGAATGGCGTGCATCACGTATGCTCATAACGCACTCAGAACGAATCTTATCCATTGACGCAGCGACTGGGGAAATTGTATCGATTCAGTCAGTCTTTAATCTAACGAAACCTGTTTCTATGTATTATGGTGAAGGTGGACTTTTTGCATCGTCTGATATGGTCTATATTGGTATCCCTGATTTTACTGAACGACATCTTCCAGGCTATGAAGGACCTGTCACATATGATGGCGCGTTCGACTATGTTTTAACTGGATTTGAACGTCTATGGTTCTTCTCTGGAATCTACGGTCAAGAGCAGCTTCGCTGGGATTTCGGAAGTGGGTCATGGGGAGACATAAACATGCTGTATTTACGAGATATTGATGAACGTCTCTCACAAATTCTTCTTCCCGGTATGACAATAGATGAAGATCCCTACATCGTTTCTGATGGTGAAAACTTGTATTGGTCCCTTTACATCTATGTTGAGAGAGACATGCCCTCCGAGTACTTGGATTATCCCAGCAACCAAGATAAGTTCTGGAGAGTCTTCGCAACAGTTCTCATCAATACTTATGATGGTAATATTCAAGGATTTTTAATTGGTCAAGATGAGGAAAACTACATCCTAGACTTTTATCGCAGTATGTATCCGCAATGGAATAATTCTATCCCAGAATGGCTCGAAACACAATTACGTTATCCTGAATACCTCTTTGAAAAACAGATCGATTCTTATAATATGTACCATGTTGATGACCCCCTCTATTGGCAGGAACAAAGTAAGTTCTATGACTTGACAACAGGTGCTGCTGGACAACCGATCGAAGATGTTAGATACGTCGTCTTCTCGTTAAATAAGACGATAAGTTGGACAAGTGTTAGGTTAGTAGAAAAGTTACAGAGCCCGGGGAAGAATCTTGCCGGTGTGTATTTAGCTCTTAATGGAAAGGATTTGGGAGAGGTCTTCCTACTTAGGGGTGAAGACGTGGCTATTATCGGTCCTCAAGTGGCTTTGGATACCATCAATAACTTTGGCTCAACAAAGGCACTCCTAACCCTTAACCCTAACTGGGCGCATGGGAACATCCTCCTATACGTCATTAACAACACGCCATATTATTACATCCCGTACTATGCTACAGCCACTGGCACGCTTTCCCCAGCTATGGTGGTTACAGTTGACGCCCTTTCCCAAAAAGTGGGCTACCATGTTATAGCAAACCCGCAAGATGCATCAGAGGTCGGTTCTGCTGCTGGTAAAGCATATTCAGATCTTGTGGGTATTCAGGTTGAACTAACAGCAGAAATCCGTAGACAAACAGTGATCGATGAGTTTGATGAAAAAGGACAGGAAAGAGGTTACTCTGTTGAGATCCCGGAACGGATTAATCCCCCCGTAGAATTTGAACCTGATTACATTACTTACCTCACAGATGCAGATTGGCCTCAAACCCAATCAAAGATAGTGTCCTTTATTGACGAATGGGTTATTCCTAATAGTATACAGACAATTTTCCGCAGGGAGAATAAAGCAGAAGGAACAATAGATTTCTCTGTCTTAATAAATCGGATGGGTATAATTGAACTACATACCCTAAGGATAAAATACACTTAAACTCTAGATGCACCTCATTCCAATCCTACCTCACACCTATCAATCCATTCACAATTAAACATCAACGAAAGGGTATATTGAGGAAGTCAATGTAACTATTCAAACTATTTAATATGAGTACTTTATTTGGTTTTATAATGAGATTTTCATGTTTGAAAGAAAGTTTAAGAATCGGAAAGAAGCGGGTAAAAGGCTGGCTAAGAAACTATTAGAGTACCGAAGAAAAGCCATTATCGTCTTTGCTATCCCTAGAGGCGGAGTGGTTACGGCCTATGAGATCGCTAAAGTACTAGACGCACCCTTAGATATTATTATCCCAAGGAAGATAGGAGCACCAGGAAACCAAGAATTAGCCATAGGCGCTGTTACAGAGGATGGAACCACAATCTTGAATACACAGTTAGTTACTATGCTTGGCATATCTGACGCCTATATCAATTCAGAAAAAGCAAAGCAGATCGAGGAGATTAAGAGACGCGTAAAAACCTACAGGGGAGAACACCCTCCTAAGGATTTCGATGGAAAAATCGTTATTCTTGTTGATGATGGTATAGCCACTGGAGCTACGATTAGAGCTGCAATTCATTCACTTCTAAAAGGTAATCCCTCATCCATCGTCGTTGCCATCCCTGTTGGTCCACCTGACACGATTAAAGAATTAAAGCAGGAGGTTGATAAACTGATCTGCTTGGTCTCATATGACCCCTTCTTTGCCATCGGACAGTTCTATGCGGACTTTTCACAGGTACCGGATAGGGATGTCATTACATTGCTAAAGAAAACAAAGTTTGAATAAGACTAATCTAGAGACATCACCCCTCAAAAACCTAAATTACCCACATATATAACCTCATTTCGTGTCTAAAACGTTAATTGTTTAGAAAAAAACTCAAACTCTCTATTGAAGCCTTATTCGTCAATTACATGTAATACTATGATGATCTTCCATCTCTGTTAACTGTTAACGTTTTAGAACATGAAGAGTAGAACTATTGTTCAGCTGCTTTCACCTGTCTAACATAATTGATCTGTAGGTCAGTGAGTAACGATCGGAGCTTGTTTCTTTCAGCGTCCTCTAACTGAGGAGCGAGTTTATCAATTATGAAAGCCACACAATCAATTGTGAGGATTGCTTTCTTGAAATCTTTTTTGATCTTCTGTGTTTTAGGGTCAACTCGTAAACCCATATACTGCCAAGCTTTAACGTTGAGAATGTTTAAAAAGAACCCTAGAATCGGATAGACATCAAAGGTAGAGATATCGAGGATATTCGAACCAGTCTCTTTTTCATTTTCTTCCCTCATATCATTAACTTTCATAATACAACTCATCCCATTAATACGTATTTATAGCTTTTACTAAGATCCCGTAAAATTCAGGTCTCCGTCCTTTAAAGAGTGGGAGTTCAAACTCACCTGGAACCAAAATAACATGTTTCTTTCTAGCCCCATCAAGGTCAATTGTAGCAAAGATTATCTCCTCTTTCAATGAGTTAGCTTCCACCAATGTTTTACCTGAATAATCCACAATCTTACTTTGGCCTATAAATTCAAAACCACGCTCCTTTCCAACTCTATTTACAGCAATGAAGTTAACCCTATTTTCATAAGCTCTGGCATTGATTACATACTTCGGTACTAACTCAGCCCCTTTTGGCCAGTTTGTAGGTAACATTATACTTTCAGCTCCAAGTAGGGTAAGTATTCTAGCACTCTCAGGCATCCTTACATCAAAACATATATTCATCCCTATTCTACCCACCCCCGTCTTAAAGACCTTCAAGGGTTGATCCCCTGGATTAACAAAACGATCAATTCCAAGAAATGGTAGGTGAATCTTTCGGTATTTACCTATTAATCCTTTAGGGCCGATGAGGACTACAGTATTGTAGTACTTCTCTCCATCTCTTTCAAGGAATCCAATTATTGTATAGACATTAAGTTCTGTACATAAAGATGCGATGGCTCTTGATGAAGGTCCAAGAACCGGTTCAGCGACAGAAAAACTTTCCTCGAGGCTAGAAAAGCAGTAACCTGTAAGTGCACATTCAGGGAAGACTATAATTTCCGCTTTTTTTTTCGCTGCTGTTTCTAGAAACTCTAAGCACTTCGACAGATTTTTCTCCTTTTCCAAGATTTTTGGATCCATCTGAACCCCAGCAACCCTCACTCTTCTCATTTTTATTCCTCAAGATAGATTATTAATTGGAAATATGAGTTTGCTTCTTAAAAACATGGTCTCCATTTAACCAACATATTCTTCTTTTTTAGACAAGCATTTATTAATTCAATTATTAAACGAAAGTTATTTTAAATTATACTGTCTATTGAACTTCATCAATAAACAATGGTCTTATTGGAAGAATCAGCATACGTGGGGCTGTCGGCTAGTTTGGTCTAGGCTTCGAGCCTCGGGTGCTCGCGACTCCGGTTCAAATCCGGACTGCCCCACCAAGACTCATTCTTGTTTATTAAGAAGAATCTTGAATTGAGTTTTTCCTAAGAATGAGGTCTATTACTAGATTTCTTTATTTTATTACTAGTTCTGTAACTGTAAGAAAACTGAACGATAGGTTGAGTTTTTAACTCAGAAATAGTTCTCTATATTATTTAGTCTCAAGTTTATCAAACCGTTCTATGTAGTCTTCTCTTGGAGGATTGAAAACGTCTAAGAAAAGACTGGTCTCATCAGTTAGAGGCAGAACTCCATGCTTCTCTTCAGGCTTTATCCAATAGAACATGCCCTCATCAACCAGCATCGTTTCTTTTCCAGAGATAAATTCAGCTTTACCTTTGAGACAGAACCCCATTTGTTCATGAGTGTGGCTATGCTCTGGTACTATTCCTCGAGGAGGTATCTCCACAAGAAGAAACATTACCTTATCGCTATTAAAAACTATCTTACCTGAAATCTCATTAAAAAGGGGAAATGCCTTTAAACCGCTACTTCTCACTACTCTCATTTTCCAATCAAGTAAATTAGGCTATGTGAATTATTAAAATATTCTCTACAACAGCTGAAAGAGTAATTAAAACCAAAAATAGATGAAGCATCTTTATAACTGGACTTTGTTTGCTCGAAAGTCACATGCAGTTTGTTTCAAGAGTACCATCTTTTTATAATTGTGGATGTTATCGAATCTTTCCCATTCACTTTTAGTAAGAATGTTGGTAGTGCATATTTATTTTTGAATCATAATTTTATACCATATCTTAAACTCAACCAAAAATGTCCTGGTTTTATACTTTATATCTATATTCATTAGGAGTTCTTTTTACTCATAGGTAGAATCATTGATCTTATCTTTGATAATCTCTTTAGTAGTCTAGGACCGTTTGTTGAGGGTCTAAGAGCACCAAAAAACGTTCCCTCCAAGTATACTCTTAGTGATCCAAGCACCCTTTCACAGGCTTCAAGACCCTTCAAGGGAAGTAAAATGATGCTTTAGACCCCCCTTAGGGGCTTCCTTACTCTTCAGAATAGGGGAGAAGTTTAACACCTCGACCATTCGAAACATTTTCACGTTCTGTAGAGAGCTTTTTAGGGGCAAGAGGATTAGTACCTGAAGAGAAAGTGGAGCAATCAGACTCTGATAGGATAAATATGGCAAAAAATGAAAAGGGTTCTGGTTTATACTACTAAGCTATTCTTGTACAGGTAGGTTCGACTTCAGAGTATAACAAACTTGTGGGATCCTGATTTTGGGAAGGGGTATATGTAACTTCCGTAAACGAAACGTTTTCTATATTCTCGTTTCTATCTTCATTTGAAATTATAGTGAATAGTATGCTTGTTCTCCTTTAAGAGATAGTATATGTTAAAGATATTCTACATGTTTTTCTAAATCTTGGAAAGCATCATCTAAATTATTCGCTGGTAGCTTTAAAGCAAATGCCTTATCACCATAAACATGTGTTGAACTTATCGTTATTACCCTACCATCGTGCTCCACACAGGGTTCTTTCGAGGCTTTTCTTGGTTGATGGCTTCTCACAATTCTCTTAACACCTATTTTTTGACAAATTTCTTTACTTACATCTTTCCCAAAGATTACGCCAACACCTCTCATGTTTATATATTCTCCTTCCCCATCATATGGATCACTCCACAGAACATCTTTTTCAATAAGTCGAGATGGATATTTTAAATCTTCAATACTTCCAACCCTTCTTGATACCCCTCCATGAACAAACAGGACTTCTTCTGGTATTACTACAGCCAAGTACAAATTAACTACGAAAGGCCTAAATTCATCCCCAAAAAATTTTGTCCACCCCCCCCTTTTCCTATATGCCTCATAAATCAGACTGCATGGTTTAAACTGTGGTTCTCCCCTTTGCGTATAGTCCTCATGGTTCCCTTTCAACGCAATAACTCTCATCGGATATTTCTTGATAAGTCTTTTTAAGCTCTCTATAATCTCAATTCCATTTTCTCCTCTATCTGCATAATCACCAAGAAATATTATGTAATCTTGAGTAGGATTGAATAGGCTTCGAGCTTTTTTAAAACTCTCATAATCACCATGTATATCCCCTATTATGATTATCTGATTGGTCTTATCTAATCGATTAGGGGTTAATTCGCATAGTTTGTTTTTATACATTTCAATATCCCCTTCAAACTTTCATAAATAAATACTTCTGTGAAATTGTAACCCCCTTCACTGATAAGGTGATATAGTAATCCAAATGTACTAAAAAGCATCCAACTTTTTTTTAAAAAACGTTACGATAAAATAGATAAGATTATAGTTTAGTTTAGACTATTTTTTTAATTATAACTTATGTGTTAAACACAATAACGGTTTATTGGTGTATATTACTTTTGAAAAGAGTTAGTAAGAAGAAAACAAAGATCCTATGCACTATTGGACCCTCTAGTTTATCCATAAAAACTTTAAGAAAAATGTTTGAGGCGGGTATGGATGGCGCTCGCATAAATACGGTCTTTGGTGATCTTCAAGAATTCAACGAGCAAATTGAGAATGTTCGAAGTGTATCTGATTTACCAATCCTACTTGACTTACGTGGAGTCGGTATAAGGACTCGAATGGTGGGAAAATGGCAAGTAAAAAAAGGCGACGTGATTACTTCAGGATTTGAGGGCCAATCCTTTGGGTTCAATTATGACATTATAGATCAGTTGGATGTTGGTGATCTACTCTTTATTGATGATGGACGAATCCAAATGGAAGTCGTAAAAAAGGAAGATAAACAGATTCACCTTCTAATGAAGAATGATGGTATCCTAGAAGATCGGAAAGGGGTTAATGTTCCTAATAAAAACCTCAAAGTACCCATTTTTTCAGAGGAAGATCTAAAAATAATAGATTTTGCAAACAAACACAATATTGAGTTCTTAGGTCTCTCTTTTACAAGAAATCGAGACGATATCCTGAATCTCAGAAAAAGACTTGGAAATAAAAATGTTAGTATAATCGCTAAGATTGAGAATATACAGGGTGTAAATAACTTTGAAAAAATTTTGAGTGAAGCTCAAGGAATTATGATTGCGCGGGGAGATCTTGGTGTTGAAATTGAATTAGAGAAGGTTCCGCTACTCCAAAAGCGATTAATCTCAATGTGTAATCAACATGGAAAACTCGTTATCA
>JAUWWH010000038.1 GCA_030617005.1 Candidatus Bathyarchaeota archaeon
ATCTAAACGTGTCACAAGTGCTTTCAAGTCTTCCCGATACTTAAATGGAAGGGTTCCTTTAGTTAATTCTTCAAAGACAGCTCTACGTAAATTGTCTATCTCAACCTCTGAAACGAACAATCGGTCAATACATTTCGCGGTTTCTAAGTTTTTACCTTCAGAAAAGGCTTGAATTGCTCTCTCCAAATCGTTCACTGTACTAATGACCTTAACAATTAGAGTTTGTGCAAGGTTTAAAGTCATTGTTTGACGTCGTTTCTCAAACCAAGATAACATACTTTTTTCAGCCATGTTTTCACAAACTAGATTATAAAAATTCACCTATAAAAAGTCAATATATAAAACCTTTTATTTAATCTATTACATGCTACCATCAATATCAATACTTTGGGATTCTGTTTTTAAAGGTGTTGGAATTATTATCCTACTCTCAATCCTACTCGTTCTTGTTTGGAAAAGAAAGTGAGATGAAGAAGCATTAGTATTATCTAAGTTTCTAAGAACTGAATGAAAAACTTGGAAGTTAATAGGTTTAGCACTGCTACTACCACCTGTGAAATCAATCTAAAGATTAATGGAAAGGTTTGAACTGAAAAAGAAAAATAAAGATAATAAGAGAGTTAAGAGATTGCTCTGAGATTTTTGATATACATGTTCATGATAATGCTTCCAAATGGATTAAATTTACTGCAGATAATCTGGAAAATGATTCAATATAAGACTATAAGAAAGATTTTTTCGATGCATTAGATGCTTTTTAGTCATATATTTGTATAGATGAATTTCATAAAAAAGTTCATAAAGAAATAAGTTCAATTTTGTGTACAGCGTTAAATGTACAGAGAGAATCTAATTTTAATAAGATATTGCTTAAGAACTATCTTCTCATTCATAGTTGGAGACTTACACAAAAGAAAATTGATAAAATTGAAAAGATTTTCTTAAAGGAGTAAAAGTTAGGTGCTATCGATAAGAGTTTTGATCTTTCAACTTTTACGTATCTTCTTGAAGTGGAAGGAAGTTTTGATGATATCTTAGGAGTTTTTATATTCTTATCCTTGTATCACAAAAAAACGAATACAATATGAAAAAATCTTCACTAAGAAATTAAAAGATATTAAAAGTGATTTTATGAAATTTGGATATTCAGATATTTTTTATGGGTTGGGATTATGGACATCTAAGAAATGCAATAGCCCATGCACGTTTCACTTTTGGTAACACGAAAAAGAAAACATATTTTTTCTTATCTTATTCCTCGGACCAATGAGAAAGTTTACAAAGAACCTTTTAGTATTATGGGATTTTCCGAGAAAATGAAGATAATTGATGATGTTTCGCATCTCTTTACTTACTATATTATAATGTTGCGCATACTTGATTACATCAAACACAAATGGATATAGAGGGGTCGAGGGATTAAAGTTTAAGTATTAATTTTGGATCACATAATACAAAACATAAAAGTAGTAGAAGTTTTGGGTTTGGAGAATTCATTTTTTTCAGATTTTTCTTGAGAGAATTATTGCGTATGGATCGTTTGCTTTCTTAGGAAAAGGGATTTCTTCTCCGTCTATTATAAGGATACATTCCTTACTCTTCGTGAATGAGCCTACGAAGCTCGCGTTAACGCCATTATTATGCATTGCTTGTTCGACTATGTTTCTCGTTTCTGGACATATGGATGCGAGGATTGTGCCAGTTGAAGACATCGCTAATACTTCTTCATAGGATAGCTCGAAAACATCTTGAAATTTACGGATCTCCTCGGTGATTGGAATCTTATCAAAGTTTATTTTGAAACCGACATTCGATGCTTCAGCCATCTCGTTCAAGGCTACGATTAATCCACCCTCAGTGGTATCATGCATTGCATGCACTCCATCTATCTTAGCGAGGATTAGAGCTTCATTAACACAACTTTGCATTTGGATTAGTTTTAAAAGTTCCAGTGTTCTTCGATTCCCAAACAGCTTATTAGCTAGGGCCCTCCGTGTCAGAGCGAAGTTGATGGCTATCTCCAATCCAATCAATTTCGTACAGAGAATATGATCTCCAGGTTTAGCACCACCTGGTGTGATAAGTCGATTCTTATCAACTCTACCATAGACTGTGCAGACTCCAATCAAAGTCAAGAGACCGTCATATGTACCTGTGTGACCTGTCACAATTGCTATGTCGAGTTCATCTGCTGCTTCGCAGGCTTGTTTCATGATATCGAGGAAAATTTGTGAATCGGTTGACAGGGGACCAAGAAGATTTATTGAGCAGAACTCTGGTTTAGCACCGAAGAGTGCGGTGTCTGAAGATGGATAATGGATCATCAACCACCCAAACCATTCTTGGGGAACACCTAAACAGGGATCTGTCGAAACTACTAGGTATTGATCGCCCAGCAAGTGGACGCCTGAATCGTAACCAGGTGCAGGTGGAACGATGACTCTCTGGTCTTTCTTGATGTAGCTGACCAGTTTTTTGAGGTCTTTAGTAGAGAGTTTACCCATTTTATTCGATGAACCTGTTATTCCTCAATTATTTGTATACCCTTATTAGTTATTCTGAAGGGGATACATTTCAGTGGGTGGCTGCAACCCTCCATCTTGACGATGCGGAGTTTTCTACGGTACCTTTCATAATTCAACCTGAAGAAGATGATGTTATGAGCATTATTGAAATCGAGATCAGTTGCTACAGCAGTTTTTATCTCTACCTGTATTGCTGAAATAATAATGCCAATGTTCATAAGATCATAGTAGTGACACCAATCAAGCTTCCAATCCTCTACAGAATCCAAGTACTTCAGTTCAAAGAATGAGAACAATTGTTAGTTGAAGGATTTCGCGACAAATCGAGTCACTTTATTAACTAAGAGTAACCGATCGATGTGTTTCATCTCTTCGAAGTCGTCAAGATTGAAATATATTACTCGAAGAACTTTTTGGTATAGCTTAAAATGTGGAAAGGCTTTTATCGAGACGAGGTATCCAGCCTCCTCGTAAGTGTAATGGTCCATCCGAATGATTTGAAGTACATTCTCAATCTAGGAAAAGGTTAGTCATGACGTCGAAGGCGACGGTTTCACATTCCTGTAACCCTTGCCAGAGAAATTGCATCACGAAAACAGTTCTTCCAGTTCTTGGAGATCCATAAAGGAGGATTCTCGAACTAGATTCTATTCCATCTTCAATTCTTTTATACCAGTTTTCCGTTTGTCATACTAATCACCTAAATCGAGCCCTTTTCGGTAGGTTGTTCTATTCTTCAAGGTAGACCTTATGCAGATTTCTTTTGACAATGATGTATGTGATAATAGCGCTGACGATGAATTCACCTAGAAGATAACTTCCATTGTAAATTGCAGAATAGAGTATGGGACTCATGCCCGCAGGTGCATATTCTGCAAAAAATATGAAGCCTGAAGTAAAGTGTGCAATGAATCTTCCCCCTATTCCAACCCCAACACCGACTAGGGGATAATTCCGGAATAATCCCGCTAAACCTAAAGCCCCAAAAGCAATAGGATAATCAAGTAAGACTTGTATGGGATGGTATGCGTAGAAAGGTGGTAGTGCAAAATCGACTAACCCATACACGAAACATGTGAATAACCCCACTTTTGCACCTCGCCTAAGAGAGATCCAAATAAGTGGGACCATGCTTCCGGCCGTTATTGAACCACCTTGAGGTAAATGGTAGATTGTGAGTCGGCTTAGAACTGCTGAAAGAGCTACAACCATAATAACTTCAGTGAGAACTCTCGTAGAAAAAAACTTTTTACTCATCTAATTTTTCCCTCCGCCAGTATTATCTGGGTCAGGTTCAAAGGGTCGATGGAGACATATCCATCCTCTCAACCGAGTTAAACTCAGTTCCCCCTTCTATACCACAATTTGATGTGTTGTGTGTCCTTTCTAATAAAACTTCTGTTAAAGACGCACTATTTATATCATTTTATTGGATGGAAGAGTCCTAATGAATAGATTCTGATAAATGTTGACTTAATTCAAAATTAATGATATTTTGAAGATATATAATATTGTTATGAATATAACGAAAAATAGTGTAAAATACGGAAGGAAACAATTTTGACAACAATTGAGACAATTCTTAGCCGAAGAAGCAGTAGACACTATGAAAAAAAGAGATATTAAAGAAAATCCTCGAAGCTGGACGCAAAGCTCCCTCAGCAGCCAATAGACAACCAGTACACTTCATCGTGATCACCAATGAAAATCTTAAGAAAGAATTATAAAAGGGACTATATAACAGATTCATCGAAGATGCTCCAGTAACGATCATAGGGTGTGCCAACAAAGGCTTTATACTCACAAGAGAATGGTCCATTATTGATACGACAATTGTCTTATAAAACATGGTCATCGCAGCTTGGACAATGGGAATTGGGTCATGTTGGATAGGAGAGTTTAAAGAAAAAAACGTTAAAGAGTTACTAAAAATCCCTAACAAGTGGAAAATTGTAGCACTCATTACTTTCGGATACCCCGCTGAATACCCCGATCCAAGAAAAAAGAAACCAATGACCGAAATAGTAAGTTTCAACGATTTTACTAACAAGGAATACTAAAGACTGTAATTCAGAACAGAAAAAGGGAGAAAGATGATCGTTTATGCTGTACAAGAACTACGTTTTTGATTTTTTCAATACGACGGGAAGGGCTGACGAAAAAGCGGTTATTCCACCGATTAAAAATATTACAGAAACACCGAATACATCTACAATTGGAGTTGTGATCATTTTCGTGATATTCCCAATTCCCATTGTTGCCATGTGAAGACTATTTGCGATTCCCCGATTTTTAGTGGTAGAATTAATCGAAATAATTGAAGATCCTAAACTTAAGACAACTCCATAACTTAACCCTGTGAAGAACATTATGATAATTATTGAAAGATAATTCGAAGCGAAGAAGGTAGTAATGCCTGTGATTCCGCCTAAGAAGATAGCTGAGAGTAAGAGCGTTTTATTTGAGAGTTTACTGAGAATGGTAGCAGATGAGAAACGGATTATCATGATAGCGATGCTTCGAAAGGTGGAAATGGAGGCTATTTCTGCTGTTGATAAATTGAGGTTGAGACGACCATAAATGGGGATGTAGGTATTCATGATAGAATTGAAAAAGAAGTATAGAAAGGACATAAGAATGACCGATAAAAAGTATTTTTCTTTCAATAATTGAGCGATAATATATTTATAGTCCACTTTTTCACTTTCAACCTGCTTGATTTGTGTTTCTTTAATTTGGGTTATCAGATAAATTGTGAATCCTACTTGAGCCACGGTGACAATTTGATAAATCGTTCGCAGCGTCATTTGTGGCATCGTTAAGAGAGCAGTTGTAATGATGGGTCCGATGAACATACCAATACTTGAAAATAAGTAGAATGTGCTAATCGCTTCTTGTCGCTCTTCAGGTTTAGCAACATCCCCAATCATCGACAATAATACAGGAAAAAAACTGCCTCCTGCAAACCCACCAATAATTGACGCAATAATTAAATGAGAGGGAGTTGTGGCAATTGCATAAATAAATATTCCAAATAACGTAATAATTCGCGGATAAAGGACGGTCGGTCGTCTTCCTAAGCGGTCAGAGAGCATTCCAAAAGGGACAATAATCAAGATTCCCATCGCACTTGAAATAGTGGTTATCAGATTGATTTCAAAAACGGTAGCACCTAAATCCAAGATAAAAAGAATACCAATAGCGCCTGTCATAGTCCCTAAGATCATAGAAATTAATGGAATAAGATAGATTCTCATTAATTTGGGATTATGAATCGTATTTAACATGTCTATACACCCACGTTACGTTTGATCTCAAGTTGAGAAAGGACACTTATATATCAATATTTTCGTTCCAAATTAGAATCCGATTGAACATAATTTATTTTAATCAATATTATTATCCCCTAAAACAGAAGCATGGATTCTGCAATCCAAATTTACTTCATGTTAACTCTTAAAAAGAAATGTTTAGCAAAATTTTGTATAGGTGCGGGGGGTGGGACTCGAACCCACGAAGATCTAAATCACGGGATCTCTCATCTGTACCCAATTATTAGATCTTAAGTCCCGCGCTTTCAATAACCGACGCATATGTTAGGTTATCTTTGACCTATCTCGGCAACCCCCGCAATATTTGAAAGTGATATCTTCCCCTTCATAAACTTTAACATATCTCTTACCCTTAGAAATAGATAAGTCTTACAGTTGACAGCGTACAGTATACTCTATATTTCAAGTAAGAGAGTGTTTCTAACTCTCTCTTATGAATATTCTGGAATTAGTCGTTGAGTTGATGTAGTATTCTTTAAAGGGGACTTAGGATGTATCAAAAGTGATGTTCAGAGTTTTGTATGAAGGGAGTAATTTCTTTTGGAAAGTGTAAATAATGAAGGGATTGTAGCCTTCATTCATCCGGAAGCTAAAATTAGTAAAAATGTAACAGTTTGGCACTTCACTTATATTGGGCGAGGAACAAAGATAGGAGCTAATTCAATGATAGGCTCTTTAGCGCACATTGATCACGATGTAGTAATCGGGAAGAACTGTAGAATTCAGGGTAATGTCTACATACCTCCAGGAACCGTAATTGGAAACAATGTTTTTTTGGGTCCAGCTTGTGTTCTACTAAATGATAAGTACCCGCCGAGTGGAGGTGTATTGAGGGCTCCAATCATAGAAGACGATGTCACGATAGGGGGAAACTCAACGATCTGTCCTGACGTCAAGATTGGGAGAGGTGCAGTGGTAGGGGCAGGCTCCTTGGTGACAAAGGATGTTCCTGCACTGAGTGTTGTGTATGGGAGTCCAGCTAGAACCGTGATGACTAAAAAGGAATACGTATTAAAGCAGAAAACTTGGAAAAAGAAGAACAGTTGCAGAAAAATGAAGGAAAACTTTAACTGAAGGTGAAGTTTTTTTAAAAAATAGAGTCTGTTAATAGTTTGTCTTAATGCTAATTTATATTTGAAGATTTGAATCATTAGGTGGTAGTTGGGTTCTAGATTTAATACTGGACATCATTCGATCATTTAAAAAGCGATCTTATCGTTTATCTTATAGCATCGGTACTACCGTACATGTTTTTCCATCTCAACACCTCTAAATTCGTGACGTCTAAGCATTTTTTTAACTTCATCTCTCCAACCCCCATTTATTCTTCCCATGAACTGGAATACGACATCTTTTAGGTCCATCTCGTCAATAACAAGTTTAACCATATCTTTTACGTTAATTTATTCTCGGAAGCCCAC
>JAUWWH010000119.1 GCA_030617005.1 Candidatus Bathyarchaeota archaeon
CATCTTCTTTCGCGGTCTTAAGAGGTTAATGTGTCTATACTTGATGTTTATTCCTTTACTCAAATCCTTGAGGAGTTTAGGCTTATCAATAACCACGAAGTTTTCTAGTTCAATCTTCACTCCGTTGATGTAGTACTGTTTAATCCGACAAAGAACATACTCATCAACATCTAAACCTACTTTATCCAGCTTCTCCTTCATTAAGGAGTAATGTGTACTCCATGCACAATGATGCCCTCTTCTTCTATTTATATCATAGAGGGTGAAGTTTACTCCCTTATTTTTTAGGAGCCTAGCGAAGTAAGTTCCTGAAACACCTGCTCCAGCTATGATCAAACATAAACCTCTCTTTCTACTAAGTAGTCACCACGATCTAGGATGTTTTAAGATCTTCAGAAGTTATGAATTTATTTTGAGTCTTATTGAAACTTTTAATTTTTTATTTTGTTCACTAAGCGTATTTAAATATGTGTGCAGTACAAACCTAAAAAACTTAGGATTATTTTTTTCGTTTTACTATCATCAACTTTCCTTCCACAAATCTAATATCTTAAACTTCCTTTTCGACTAGAAGCACCACAAGTCTTACATATCGTTTCATATTTTTTAAACACATACTCGGCATACTTTAACATTTCAAGCATCCTTTATTCAGATATTGCTAGTTTTTCTTTAACCTTTTATTCTCTTTCTCCAAGATAACAACCTGTTTTTCCAGTTCAGCCCTATTTTTCTCCAATTTTTCCAATTTACGCTTCAACTCTAATTCCCCATGGTAAATCTCCAAAGTAACATCATTTCACAACTAATAATAATGCAATTTTATTCACCTCTTTATTAAACAAAACTCACATCGGCAACAAGAGACATTTACTTCAATCTCTCCTTCCTCTTAAGCTTCATCTTCCAAGCTTTCCGCTTCTTGTTTCTAGCTTTGCTTCATCTCAAAGTATTCCTGTTATGGTTAATCTTTGCTTAATTTTCAGTTTCAATCTACTAATCTCCCTCTCACCGAGTCCGTGTTCATCGCACAGCCAAAGCCCATCGCCTATGGATGTCACGGGAACTGACGTTGTGAGTAGTTTTTCATCTTTCCAGTAGGCTGTGAATTCACGTAGGCAGTATACACATCTTTCTGTATTGTTGTGGTTAATAGGCAATCTATTTCACCTCCCTTCCAGTCAACAGGTAATGCTTCACGTATCGTTGAGAATAGTCTACTCTAAAGTAGCGATGCTTAATTCTGCCCTGTTCTTCTAATTTTCTGAGGAGACGGTGGAGTGAGGAGTCGCTAATTTTGGTCTTTATGACTAGCTCATTCACTGTAGCCTCTCTAGTTCTCTTACGGACGGTTAAGAGTTTCTGATCTGGCTTTAAAATAAACATACTCAGTAATCTCAACATTTTTATTTTGTTTAACCTCTCCTTTATTGAAAGCCAAAGGTATATTACAAGTTAGAAGATGTCTATTTTCACCTCAAGGGTAATATCCTTTGGGATCTACTCGACGTCTTTTAGGTATAATCGAACAATCATTGAAAAAAAACTCAATCATTTCACATCAATTCAATAAACTAATTCTTGGTTGCCATATCTTTTGTTCGTTTCTCAGAAACTGAACTAATTCTGCGTCTTCATCTCTCCTTCTCTTACCATAGAAATATGAGAATGGTTAAGATTGAGACTAGTAAAAGAATTATAAGTGCATCTCTAATATCTTGATTACTATAAGGGAAGACAGAAATATTACTTTCTCCAATCATTTACTTCACTACCCATAAGTATCATAACCTTTGGAGCACAGTAAATCAGTTATTGTGGAGCTATGTCTTCTTTTGCCAAGACCCCCATTTACCAAAAGCCATCAATATCCATTGATTTCCTTAAGGAAATGTAACGTATTTTCAACGCATATTTGTATCAATAGAGAATCCATTAGCAGTTTCATACATAGGAAGTATAATACACTCTACTCCACTATTGTACATAAAATTTTTCCTGAATGATAAGTCCCAATTCCTATCAATGATGATTGTATTACTATAAAATAATTTCCATCTGTAGAGTCTGCATAAACTTCTAAAAAATTATGTTTCTCAATAAAATGTGGTATGTTTACATTGAATTTTTTAGGTTTTGCAAAATATTATTTTTTCTCTTTTTTAGGTTTAACAATAACCTTAACTTGCTTACCATCAATTTCTCCATTAAATTCATAATCAGACATACTTTCTACATATACTGTATTCACTATTAACTATCGAGAAATATAATATCATAGTGAGATCTCACTTAAACTCAACTACACACTATTAAAAATAATTGACGTCTAATTATTTACTAATGCTTAAATGTGAGTTAGACAATAGTAAAGTAGATAAATTAAGAGATGGATATAGACTTGTCTACTCAAAACCGTGAACCTGCTCTTGTAAAAGAATTCCGTGAGTTATACAATTATGTGTATGATGTTGGTAAGTATGTCAACATCATCTATAAGCGACTTGAAAAGATTGAGACAATGATTGATGAAATCTCAACGAAAATCGATGAGAGAACGACAGCAAATAGAGGCGACATTTCAGAGATCTTAGAGAAAATGTTTACCAAGTCTGAATTCAACGAATTTATAGAAGAATTACGGGGAAACATAGAAGAAAAATTACCATCACTCCCAGAAATTTTGGAAACAACCAAAGAAAGGCCATCTCAATCAAGATATTCGAAAATTTCTGAGCCACCTAAACCTCTATACGAGAAGAAACGACAAAAAGGTATCTTTGGATAGAATTCATTAGTACCAAAACTAATGATTAATATCGTACTCTCTTTAATGGTCTACACGATATTCTGTGACATCATAATAATTTTGTACTTTTTCTGGTGTTCAATAATCAATTATCACGTGGAGTCTTAGGATTATCCAACTTTTCGACTGCGATTTGGTATTTTATGCACTATCTTTTATCGTTAAGTAATTATCCAGATCTCCTAGAATTTACGTATTCATTGGTTATTTACTGTATGCAATGATATGTGAAGAAAAAAAATTAATTGATGAATTATGTGTTCTTAATTTAACATTTTCTGAAGTCGCAGAGTACGTTTTATTTTTTTATTAATCTCTTGATTTTTTTGTAATATATCGACAGAGTTTTTCTGTAGTTTATGTTTCAAGATGAATTTTCTCTTTCTCTAGAAGTATATATTTTTTGAGGTAGTTCATTCACATTATTCTCTTCGAACCATTTCTATTTTTCTAATTGTAACAGGGGCTACCCAAGCATCCTTTAACAGCAGATCAAAGGCTTTATCCTGTTTGAGGTTTATCATAGTATTCTAGAATCCGCTTCTCTCTTCAACGTTACTATTTGAGTTTGAAATAACTAACTGACGCTTGAGTTAATCATCTCATGACGAAAAACGAGATAATCAAATATTTATAGAATTATTCATGGTTGTGGGAGGGTTACAAAACTTTGAATAGAAGTATCGATGCAAATATTATTATATGTAGCCTTAATTAAAAAAATACAAAAGAAAAATGGATTTTCGTGAGGGGGTTTATCCTTCTCTTGGTTTAGCTAGAATTTCCTTTATTTTCAATTCTAAGAATTTTCTAGGATAGGAAGGTTTAACCACTATCGCTGTGTCAGCACCATCTCCTGTTCCAGCAATTGAAATAACTTCCGTATCCACGGATATTAATCCAGCATCTGCAACCATTAAAACAATTTCAACGCAAACTTTCATGCCTTGACTGAATCGATAGAGTGTTTGAGCAATAATCTCATTAATAGATTTTCCTCCAAATTTCTGAGTAAAAGCAGTATTAACATCTCCACTTAAGGCATGAGTGCCTGTAAAAATTTTAATTCCCTTGTTTATGAGACGTGTTCTTTCTTCTTTAGTCATTGTCCAACCTTTATCTTTATAACCTTCTGAGATCGTCACTGCAATAATGTTAAACTTATGGTTTTTAAAAATCTCAGCTGCTTGTAAGACTGTACTGCCATGTGTAGAAGATAATACAATATCTTTAATGTTGAGTTCCACTGCTCTTTCATAAGCCAATCTAAGTGTCTCACTTGTATTAATTGGCCCCTTTTTTTCAAAATAGGTGATACTTTTTTTCATAATATTTTTCCCTTTTTTTCTGTGTAATTAAGTTATTATTGAGAATTATGATGGATTTTCTAAATTTATAAATGATATGTCTAAATAGGGTAATTAAATTTCCAAAAATCTAGAATTGTTATATGTGAATAATTGGAATTTTAATAAGTTATACCTAAAATAAGCATTCTTAACTTAATTGTGTTTCTTTTGAAGCTAACATTTTGTATGAGAATAATGATATACTGTGCAGGTATCGTTCTACGATAGACCTAAATTGATTAGTGAAATTTAATATTTTTTTAAAAAAGATCATTCCACTTGTTAACATAAATTTGAATATATAGATTTGAAATCCATATTTTGCATTCATAAATAGAATATAAAGCATAAATCCATACTCAAACTCTATA
>JAUWWH010000031.1 GCA_030617005.1 Candidatus Bathyarchaeota archaeon
TGAATCGCGGGAGTTCCATCG
This sequence comes from Candidatus Bathyarchaeota archaeon, assembly GCA_030617005.1. Lineage (GTDB taxonomy): Archaea > Thermoproteota > Bathyarchaeia > RBG-16-48-13 > JAUWWH01. The sequence goes on from JAUWWH010000031.1 coordinate 22, forward strand.
ATTATCCTGTGATCATACGTGAGGCAAAGGAACATCATCGACCTAATTGCGATTTGGTCATTTATAACGACGGGTTTTTTCTGAATAGTACCAACTCCGAGAATTGCACTTTCTGGAGCGTTGATTATAGGTGTGTTCATAAGGGTACCAAACATGCCAACATTGGTAATGGAAAATGTACCACCACGTACATCTTGTAGTAGTAACGCGTTGCGTCTAGCCCTATCGACTTTATTCTTTATACTCCGGGAAATTTCGATAAGACTCTTCTGATCTACATTGTGAATTACTACAACGACTAGTCCATTCTTCCGTGATACTGCTACACCAATGTTGAAATATTTCTTCACGATAATCTTATCATCAATAAGTGAAGAGTTGATGATCGGATACATATCGAGTGCCTGAACTACTGCTTTAACAATGAAAGAGGTGTAACTTATCTTATGTTTAGTCAAATCTTCTGAGTTATTTAATTTCTTTCGCAAATTCCTTAATTCAGTTACATCTACCTCAGCAAAGGTTGTAATGTGAGCAGTGGTTCGCATACTAAATGCCATACGTTCAGCCATGGTTTTTCTCCAACCCACTAAGGGAATAACCTCTTCTACCCCTAACTTAGAGGAGTCGGAATCTGCCTCGGTTACTTTAACACGCTGTTGGTATGAGAGGATGTCTTTCTTTGTAATCATCTCTTCACGACCTGTCCCCAATATTTTAGATAGATCAAGCTCGTATTCTTTTGCCAATCTCTTAGCTAAAGGAGAAACGTAAACAGCGGTCTCTTCAGCTTTTACAACTGGTTTTTTCATCTTTTGTTTTATTGGGATGCCCTCACCCAACTGAACTATAAAAGCGATTGGTTCACCAACTTTTACAGTTGATTCGACAGATTGAGCCTTATAAAAAATGCCTGAGATTGGAGCCTCAACTTCAACCATAACTTTTTGGGTTTCCACCAGGGCAATTGGCTCAGCCTTTTTCACTTTTTCCCCATCTTTTATTAGCCATTCCACGATGGTGCCCTGTGTCATGAAGTGATCAATTTGTGGCATAAGAACGTCTACTGGCACAACTTATTCCTCGATCATAGATTCAAAATAAAAGAGGAAGGAGGTTACACTACTTCCTTAGTAACTCTGATTATATCCTCCACAGAAGGTATCACAGCCTGTTCTAATAAGACCGTACAGGGTATAGGCGTTCCTGGATTTGCCACCCGCATCACAGGAGCATCTAAATATCCAAGTGCTTTTTCGGCTACAATAGCAGCAATTTCAGCTCCAAATCCATAAGCTTTTGGAGATTCCTGAACAGTAATTAGCCTACTCGTCTTTTTTACAGATTCGATTATAGTATTTTCATCTAAAGGAAGCAACGTCCTCAGATCAATAACCTCACAACTTATGCCCTCCTTATGAAGTTTATTTGCAGCTTCAAGAGATTTATGGAGCATTTGAGCCATAGCGACTATTGTAACATCTTCTCCCACGCGCTTTACATCAGCTTTTCCCAATGGAATAATAAATTCTTCCTCCGGGATTGAACTCTCTTTCTCCCGTAGAAGCTTATGTTCTAAAAAGACAACAGGATTATTATCTCTAATAGCGGATTTTAAGAGACCTTTAGCATCATATGGAGTCGAAGGCATTACGATTTTAAGACCTGGAGCGTTTAATATAAAGGATTCAGGACTTTGAGAATGATGTAAACCGAGGCCTCTACCAGTGGCGCCTATTGAAGCTCTTACTACCATTGGACAGGTGACCTCTCCCCCATATTGGTAACATATCATTCGCGCACTGTTAACTAGGTGATCCATACACAAAGGAAGAAGGCTACTAAACATGATCTCCACTATTGGTCGCATCCCATTTAACGTAGCTCCGACTCCGACACCAACCATCGCTGATTCGGAGATCGGTGTGTTTAAAATTCTTTCACTAAAGTCTTCCTTCAACGCGGGGTAGAAGTACTCAATATCTTCCCCGATCATAAACACCCGAGTGTCCCGCAACATTTCCTCCCTAATAGCTTCAATTATAGCGCTTCTAAAACCAATCTTTCTCACCAAGAATAAACCTCCATTTTAGGCATACACATGTTTAAGTGCCTCCTCAACAACAGGAAAAGGACTTTTTTTGGCAAATTCTACCGCTTCTTCAAGATCATGTCTAATTTTTGCTTCGATCTCCGAGACCTCCTGCTTGGTGAGAATCCCCCGCATCATAAGCTCTTTTTTAAGATCCATTATTGGATATCCCAACTTTCTCTTCCAGAACTCAATATCCTCTTTAGATCTAGATTCTAGACTAGGGAGACCTGCATGTACCGACCATCTATAGGTCTTACATTCAATCAAGGTGGGACCTTCACCATCACGAGCCCGGTATACTGCATCCTGTACCGCAGTGTGAACTGCAATTATATCATTTCTACTAATGACAACACCGGGAATACCATAGCCACCAGCACGATCAGCAATATCTTCTACAGCTGTGCTCTCCGTAATACTCGTCGACATAGCCGTATGGTTATTTTCACAAATATACACTACGGGTAAGTTCCAGATAGCCGCTAAATTTAGGGATTCATGGAAATCTCCACGATTTGAAGCCCCATCTCCAAAAAAGTCTAGAACGACTTGCGTTGTTCCCCTTAATTTAGCTGCTAATGCTGCACCAGTTGCCTTAGCTATATCTGAACCTATTATTCCAGTACCCACTAAAATACCGTACTCAGGTAAACCAAGATGATGAACACTTTCCTTTGGCATAGTTGAACCTAATTGTTTACCATACATAACTGCTAATAGCGTTTTAATTGGTACCCCTCTAGCAATATATGCCCCACGCCCTCTAAGAGATGGCATAATCAGATCAGTTTCTTTGAGATTGTAACACGCGCCAACTGTAATATGCTCCTGCCCAATACATGTATGACAAAAATCCTGCAACTTTCCTGATGGAAGCAATTCTTGCGTTTTTTCTTCGAAGCGTCTCGTCAAAAGCATTAATCGAAACATTTCAAGTAGATCTTGATTATCAATTTCCATTTTAACCAATTTTATGTTATTTACTCCTTATATTATATAGTATTTACCATAAATAGTAATTTACCAATGGAAGGAAAACAATTATTTTCACAAGAACAGTAAGCTAAGAAGATTTTCACACTCATCATTAAGAATAAAAGATTTAGAATGCAAAAAAGTTAGATAAAAAAGATGAAGGAAGAGAAAAAATAAGGAATATTCCTACAACAATGGTTTACAGATGACTTCCCGAACCTTGACATCAAAGAAATTTTGAACGTTGGAAGGGGAAAGGACTAAGGCTGTATCAGCACCTCTACCGCTACCCCCAATTGATATTATATCTTCTTGTATACTTACAAGGCCGGAATCCGCCGCCATTAAAGCAATTTCAACGGCTACCTTGGTTCCTTCACCGAAGATGCGTAGGGTATTAGCAATAATCTCATCAGATTGGTAAGTATCAAACTTCCGTCGGATAGCCCTACCAACACCTCCAAAAGCATGAGTCGTAGTTAACACTTTTCCACCAGCGTTAATGATACGCTCACGATTTTCCTGGGTTAATTCCTGAGTGTCTGGTCCACGAAACCCTGTGCTATGAGTCACTGCTATAACAGTGTAACCTCTAAATTTTTCAGCAACTTTAACTCCTGTTTCACCACGGGTGGTAGCAACCACTAAGGATTTTATTCCAAGTTGTTCCGCCCGTTTCTTCACGAGTGTAAGAACATGCTCTGTATTTTTTACACCTCTCTCTTTAAAATAGACGATTTCTTCAGTTTTAGACATATGGCATATTCAGTGTAAATATAGTCTTAAACCTTTTTTGCTAAATTAAGATCCTGTTTAAGTTATTTATTGAATTTTTATAAAAGGCGAGTTTTTTGAATATCCTCTCTAATCCGTTTAACTGTTTTCCAAGACTTTCTAACAAAATCAGGCAGACTATTCTTCTCTGTGATCCAATTTGTTAAAAACCGCCGCGTCTTAGGATCACTACTATACCCACTTCCTAAGTCTCCATATCTCTCCCTTAGATCGTTAATAACTTCGTCTCTATGGACTTTAGCTATTATTGACGCAGCACCAACGACAACATATTTAACATCTGCATGGTGTTCCGAAATAATTTTAACCTCGAAAGAAAGCATTTCTCTTATCTGCTTACCAAAGCGTATTTCATTTACATCAGAAGCGTCAATGTATGCAATTTCTGGTTTGAGTTTCATTACGATCTGTGCCATAGCCTTTGCTTCAAACCAATTCAATTTGTGTAATCGCTTCCCTTTTAAGACAACTCTGTCAATCTCTGAGGGTTGAAAATCCAGAATAATATGTTTTAGCGCCAACCTCTTTATTGCATACGAAAGGCGTTGCCTTTTATTAGGAGTTAATAATTTTGAGTCCCTAATACCCAAAGCATACAGTTTAGGAATATGATAATCATAAAATAGAACACCTGCGACTACTAGGGGGCCTATGACGGGTCCTATAGGGAAGAGGAGAAATCCCTTCTCTTTCTCCCTGCCTCATCGACCCCGCAGATTAATTTACTAATCTTCGTCCCACCCATTACTTAGCTACTGTTCTAGTCTAATCTACATAAAAGGTTTCACTTTTGAATATATGTATTATCTTTTAAAAAAAAATGTTTTCAGTTACAGTTAAAAAATAAAAGTGTTTTAAGGATTATTAAGATAATAAACAATATGAGGAGACTGTGCTCTTACAATGTAGATATATCAAAATTGGAAGAGTAAGGTCATGATAGGATAATGACGTATAAATTTCCGTTTCCAACAGAAAGCATAACAGAAGGGCAGATTAATCTAACTATTACAAGGCTCAATCTCTACGCTAAAAGCCCATCGGAGTACATTCCAGCTAAGGCACCAGTTTTCTATAATCCACTTATGGAGATGAATCGGGATATCGCTGTTCTTGCATTAAGAGTGTATCAAAAGAGAACAGGAAAAAAACTTCGGATATGTGATCTATTAACCGGTTGTGGAGTTAGAGGGTTAAGATTTGCCCGAGAAGTGAAGCAAATCGATAGCGTTATCTTGAACGATATCAATCTTGAAGCTGTAAAAATGGCACAATTCAATATAGAAATAAATGAATTGTCTAGTTTAGTCACTGTAAAGAATCACGATGCAAACATCTTTCTGAGTAAAAATGCATCTCATGAAAAAAGATATGATATAATAGATATTGATCCCTATGGTTCCCCTACACCCTTCCTAGATTCTGCTGTGAGAGCTCTTAAAAATGGGGGACTCATTGCTTTAACCGCTACAGACATGGCCGTTTTATGTGGAGTTAAAGATTTGGTATGTACTAGGAAGTACTTTGGAAAATCTTTGAGGACTGAATATTGCCATGAATTAGCTATTAGGCTTTTGATTAATGCGTTAGTCTTCTCCGCAGGTAGACATAACTTGGGAGTTAACATCCTATTTAGCCATTATACGGGACATTATGTAAGAGTTTATGCACAGATCTGGTGTGGAAAGCTAAAAGCTAATGCATCTATTAAAAAACTAGGGTACATACTCCACTGCTTTAACTGTTTCAATAGGAAATGGAAGTTTAACATTCCAAGGCTCATAGAAGGAAAGTGTGATGTGTGTGGTAGAAAAATGAGAGTGGCAGGACCTTTATGGCTAGGCAAACTCTTAGAGGGGGAATTTTGTACAGAAATGATTACTGAATTAAAGAAAGAGGGAAACATGAGAACAGGAAAGAGATTATCAAAGCTTTTACATATCATTGAAAAAGAAGTAGACACATTACCGACATACTATGTAATCGATAAGGTCTGTAAGAAGATGAAAACAAATGTACCAGCAAAGCAAAAAGTTATTGAAAAAATCTTGAAGGAAGGATATAAAGCTGTGTCAACTCACTTTAATCCTATCGGAATTAAGACCAACGCTACTATAAGAATTGTTGAAAAAGGGATTAAGAACGCCCTTTAAATCTATACGATTTAAAAAGACACAGAAAGCTTATATTATTATCAATTTAAATGTTGATTAAGGTTTTTCTATGAAGGCATGTATTTTAATAAAAACCGATCCAAGTAAAATTAAGACCATAGCAAAAATTGTAGAAAAAATTGAAGGGGTAAAAATTGCCTTTCCCGTCTTAGGAAGGACAGATGTAGTAGCGAGCGTAGAAGCATCTACTCTAGAGCAGTTAAGTATTCTCGCTTTTAAGATAGGCGGAACTCCTGGTGTGATAGCTACAGAGACCCTTGTTGGATTAGCGGGGGTAATAGAATGACACGGGGTATTATGTTGGTGAAGGTTAGCTCAAAATTAACGGCAAATTTCATCAAAGAAGTAAAGAATAAAGAGGGGGTAATTGATGTTTATCCTGTCTTCGGACGTTTCGATGCTGTTGTCTTTATAGAAGGGAAAAATTTTTCAGAGATGAAGAATGTAGTATTAAATATAATCCAAACAAAGGGAATTAGGAGCACAGAAACGTTTACAGAAGCAATTTAACTTTGTCTAAAGTTGATTATTCTCTAAAAAGGGATCAGTTTCCCTTAAACCCTAACGCTAAGAAATATATCTCTGAACTCTTCTTCCTACTAGCCTTGGGTTTTACAATCCTCACAAACTTAAAGTAGTTCTCAACTTTTTTCATAAAATCCTTCAAAAGATCTCCATGAAAGACCTTTATAAAAAAAGATCCGTCACGACGCAGAACGGTAATAGCAATCTTTAAGGCACCTTCAGCTAAACCAATCTGCCTAGCATGGTCCAAGTCCCAAATTCCAGATATGTTTGGAGAGATGTCAGATAAAACTACATCCGCTTTTTTGGGTAACTCTTGAAGAAGATCAAAACCCTCCAGAAAAGTTATATCACCAATAAATGAAGCCACATTATCCCACTCGAACCTTCAATCGTCTCTAGATCCACACCTAACACATACCCATCCTTACCAACCAATTCCCTAGCTATTTGCATCCACCCTCCTGGTGCTGCACCTAAATCGAGAACAACATATCCTCGCTTAATAAAGCGGTACTTCTCTGAAGTTTGAAGAAGTTTATAGGCTGCACGACTCCTATAACCCTCGCTCTTTGCAAGCCTATAGTAGTAATCTTTTGCCCTTTCCCTAAGCCACTTCTTAGTCATCTTTCACGCTTCCCTGTAATAGAGTCGAATATATTCTTACCCCTTTTTGAGAAGAGATAGAACAGTATTGAGTTGTGTATATTATTTAACATAAATTAGGTAAGAAAGATAAAAAAAAATGAGGTTACAAGTGGCAGTTTTTTTGTTACAGATACAAAAAAGAATAGTTCATCCAGATAATAAAAATTCAGTAAATCTAAAGATATGTATAAATCATCAAATTTAAAAAAAGAAAGAAGAAATAATTCGTAAAAATGAAAAAGTAACAGGCGTATTTTCACTTGGGGGGATATTCTAGAAAAATGTTTGTCCTCTTAAGTTCTAATATTTTTATACAGGCACTCTGTCCATCTGATATTATTTTGTCGCTTGGATACACCTCATCTTTAAACCTGTTTAAGATAATGTATCGACCCTTAACGGCTTCTTCACATTCCATATAGTACACCATCCGCCCCCCACCAAAACCCATAGTTTGGATAAAATAAACGTTTTTATCATTTATCACTATATGATGAAGAAAGGGGGCAGGAGATATAGAAATAAATCTTATTAAATCATCAAAATCTTTAAACTCAATATAACTTATCTGTTCAGACAAAGAAAGACCACTTTTATAGCATACA
>JAUWWH010000133.1 GCA_030617005.1 Candidatus Bathyarchaeota archaeon
CGCGTTTTAGGTACCTTTTTAGCTAGCCATATTTTATTAGACTTAAATCATTAAAAAATGGTCGGTGATAAAAACGGAACTTGGAGAGTTTGAGTCGAGTGATGTTAGCTTATATAATGATTTTATAGGCTTTCCTTCAATTCAAGAGGAATTGCGGGATATTGTGAAGTATTTAGAGTATCTAAATAAGTTAACTCAAGAGAAGAAGCACGACCATAGAAAAATGTTAATTCAATCCGAATGTGGTTCTCTATTCCTAGGAAAAACTGGAACAGGAAAGACACATTCTCTTCAATGTATTGTAAACGAAGCCAAAGAAAGAGGCTACTATCCGGTAGACGGAAGCACGATGCTCAAGAAAGAAAGCGTCAATCCAGGAGATATTGGAGAGTTTTTTGATAAATGTAAAGAGAAAGCTGAAGAAACACCGTTGTTAATAGCTTATGATGATGTCAAACAATTACTCGGTTTGAGCTCGAGAGTCAGAGAAAGGATGAGAGAAACATTTGGACGGGGCGATGGAGAAAACCCAACACTGGAAGAGTTTAGAAGACAATTAGATAAGCTTGGCGATTTTAATCACCCAGCATACATAATTATTACCTCTACAGAAAGGAGAAGAAATATTGATGAACAAATAGCAAGGAGGTTCTCTAGACATGTCATCTTCGGTTCTCCATCTGATGAAAGCCGAAGAGCAATATTTGAGTACTACCTCCGCAAATTGGGGTATAATCCAGACAATATTGACATAATAACATTATCTTATCTCACAAATGGTGTAGTTGCTGGTAAAGTAAAGGAAATAGTCTCCAGATCAAGTTATAAAGCAAGTATTGAAGGAAAATTAACGAACCAAATAATGGTAAAGGAAATTACAAGGTTCCTCCATGGTCCTCCAGTTGACATAGATCTTACTGAGGATGATAAAATCCAGACAGGGTATCACGAATTTGGGGGACATACCTTACTGGCATACTTAGTTGGCTTAGAACCTATTCTTGTTACAATAGAACCTTCAGCTGATGGTACTCTTGGAAAAAGTTTCCATAGACCGTCAGAAAGAGTGCCGTTATCCTCGTCTAAATACTTCTTTGCTAATGCAATCACTTTGATGGGTAGTACAGCTGTCTATAACGAGTTAAATAAAGGTAGAGAGGAGGGTAGATTGAACGATTTATTTAGTGCAGCAAGATCAGCTCTCGATTTATATGCGCTTAAAAATCCCACGATAACGATGCGTGTGGGATGGAGGGGGACGTATTTGACTAGGGGCTTACTAAGCGAGGAAAACAAAAAAGAGGTGGAGGCGGAAATTGAAAAAATTAAAAACTCGGCATTAAATCTTGCTAAACATATTGTAAAACATTATCAGAATGAACTTGAAATTTTTGTTGAAAAGCATCTGATTCGTAATGAGACTATGGTTAGAGGAGAAATTATTACTGTCTTAAAAGAACTGGGCGTTGAATCGGAAAAGTTTTACAAACCTATGTATGAAGCTTTAAACGATCTAGGTTATCTAGTTTAGTACATTTGTTACATGCTAGCTAGCTCAAAAACATAACAATCCAATGAAGATAATTTTTTAATAGCAATTAATTAGTTATTTTTTTACGTTAAATCTTATATAACATTGTTATAAAGGATATATTTATACATAGATTGAAAGTAAAAGAGTGAAAGTTTGAAGTGGGAGTAGTTAAATGTCTTATTGTAAGAAGTGTGGATCAATATTAGTTGAAGGCACAAAATTCTGTTCTGCTTGTGGAGCTCCTGTCACTAGACCTGATAGACAAAAAGAAGTAAAAGATAGAAGGTCTGATGGAGTAAAGATACTCGTCTTAGTTTTCGGAGGCATCATACTGCTGGGGGCTTTCGCTCTTTTAATTGGAGGCGGAGCCTTGCTCTGGATAAACACTTCTCTTATAGATAATGAAGGTTTCATAATTGTCGAGAGTAACCCGCTTAAAAGAGATTCATACGCTATCGCATTTCAGCATATAAACATAGATGTAAGTGAGGTTGTAGGAACATGGGGAGTGTGGCGACCATCCCCCAGCGATTTCGTCACCATCAAATTAACGTATTCAAACAATAATCTCTCAAAAAACGTTTTTCTAGGGATAGCCAATGAGTCGGATGTGGAAACATATCTCTTCGATGTTTATTACGACGAGGTTACTCGATTTAGTTTAATCTCTCCTTCACATTCTCTAGATGCTATTTTCGAAACTCACCCAGGAGATTCTGTAACATCAGACCCAACATCTCAAACATTCTGGACAGCCTCAAAACATGGAACTGGAACTCAAAACCTAGAATGGATACCTGAAGAAGGTAACTATTGGATTGTTTTGATGAACGAGGATGGATCCGCTGGAATAGATTTGAACTTAAGCTTCGGGGCCAAGATTCCCCTATTATCCACAATAAGTCTGGTGTTAATTGTTGGCGGGATAATCTCGCTGTTAATAGGCGGCGTTTTAATCTATTTTGGAGTACGTAGATAAAAAAAAATTGAGGAATGATGAGAATGACCTTCTGTAAACACTGCGGATCCGAGTTTTCTGAGGGAGCAACCTATTGTTCTAAATGTGGAATGCGAATTGAATCTCAGCTCTCAGCAAAGCCGGTATCTAAGCCTCGGTTAGAATTAGCAGGTTGGGGAGAAAGATTCGTTGCATGGTTAATAGACATAATACTTCTCGGAATTTTTCTCTCGGTGATGAAATTTTTTGTATTTATAGCGTGGCCAAGCTTCATCTGGGCACCTGATTTCCTTAGATGGATCCCATTTGTTGACTTTGGAATGGATAATATTATCTATTTTCTATATTGGACGTTGATGGATGGGATCAACGGCCAATCGATTGGGAAATCTGTTATGAGGATTAGAATAACACAGTTAAACGACAAACCCGTAGATCTAGTGCACGCCGCAATAGAAAGCTTAGGAAAAGCTTTTCTACTCCCCGTAGACTGCATCATCGGATGGCTCCTCTACCCGGGGGAAAAACAGAGACTATTCAATTATATCTCAGAAACGATAATTATAAGAATTTCCAGATCCTAAGGATTATACCTATACTAAATCCATGATATTTAGTAAACAATGACTAACGATGAACTACATGTTGTGATTGGAGCCAGCAGTGGCATCGTAACGCAGTTGTACGAGGATTAGTAACATGTGGGAAGAGGATTCGCGGTGTGAACCATAGCGGGAAGGCCAACGTTCCCGAAGGGATTAAAACCTAATTAGGTGCAAATACCTTAGTTCCCTTGGATTTCCTGAAAAGAGTTCCATCACTAGACGCTTTAAAAGGTTGATGAGGAATCAAAGTATAGATGATCTGAAAGGTTAAAGTAAATTGAACGAGTTCAGATAGACTTAGACTTAACTCTTGATCTCTCTAGTCCTCTTCTTCTATCGGGAAAAGATAAATAGTTGGGTTCCAGTTACTTGATGGCCCCTTTCCGCAGATGTGACACCTTTTTCTTACACCTTTTACGCCGAATGATTTCTCATCAGGACTGACCCAGATAACTTTTCCTTCGTGCCCACAACTCAAACTGAAACGGCTGCCCTCTTTCAAATCAACCACATTATTGAATACATAAGTATTAGTTCTATCACCCTGGCTAAAAACTAATCTATTCTTAGAATGAATTTATGTTTGTCTTATTTAGAGCGTGTGTAAACCGGGTATATAGCAGTGATTGTACCATTTTAATATTAATGGCGACTATATAGCTAGCTCAATCGAAACATTTGACGTCGTTGACAGAATAGCGCAGCATGTACAATCAATATAAACAAGGAATACTCAGTATCATTGGATTTATTATTAGCTAGCGATTTGAATGAGATGCGCCCGAACGAGAAAGATAAGCTCATTTACTTGCAGATACCTCTCGAGTTTAGGCTTGGGAATATATAGGAGACACAAATGTTTCTTGAAAAATGATATAATAGAGAATGCTAGCTAAATCTAATTCAACTATAGGCAAATCCTTGACGAAGTATAATATAGTTAAAATATGCAACTAGTATTTACAATCAATTTGGAGTATACAATGTTAGAAAAATTTAATTTATCCAAAGGAGCCGCGACATATCTAAAATGTTGGCAAGTTAAACAGGGTATGAATGTTCTTGTTGTAACCGACACAACAGATATGATTCATGTCGGTGAGGTCTTTGCACGAGAAGCTCAGGCAGCTGGAGCAGAAGTAACTCTCGCTATCATACCTCCTCGGAGGAATGATGGAGGACCTGCACCTCAAATCATTTCATCAGCGGCGAAAGGTGCTGACCTCCGTGTGACTGTGGCGAAATATACACTTA
>JAUWWH010000256.1 GCA_030617005.1 Candidatus Bathyarchaeota archaeon
GAGTACAAAATATTCATAATTACATTATAAAGATTTTACTCTCAGAACAATTTTGAAAAAAATATTGATCAATACATAAACATGACTTATATCTCAAGTAATTAAAAAGAGTATTTCTTGATGAACGAGACACTTAAACAATAAAATTTCCTTAAGTCACAACAAGAGCTAAACATAGGAACATTACGCTTCAGCCTAAAGTAAAAAAGGAATTACAATTGAGAAAAATTTAGTGTATTAACAGAAAAAGCTATTTAGAGAACTGTACTAAAGAGTAAGATATGTCAAATCTAAGTAGATCTGGAAAAAAAGTTATGCAACAACCCCTCACGGGTATAAAAGTTTTAGATTTATCTCAAACCGTAGCTGGTCCACTCTGCTCAATGATGTTAGCGGATATGGGGGCTGAAGTAATTAAGGTCGAGATTCCGGGTCGGGGTGATGGTCTACGTCATTGGGGTCCTCCCTTCTTAGGCGGAGAAGGTGTATACTTTCTTGGTCTTAATCGGAATAAGAAAAGTATGACTTTAAATCTGAAGAGCAAAAAAGGTAAGGAAATTTTCTTTAAAATATTAATGGAATCAGATGTGCTCATAGAAAACTTTAGACCAGGAACCATGGAGAGACTAGGCCTTGAATATGAAGCGATCATAAGAAAAAACCCACGCATTGTATATTGTAGAATATCGGGCTATGGCCAGAATGGTCCATACTATAAACGAGGAGGTTACGATTTAATTGCTCAGGGTGAAAGTGGAATAATGTTAGTCACTGGTGAAGAGGAACGTCCTCCATCTAAAGTAGGTATTGCTGTGGTTGATTTTGGAACAGGTATGAATGCTGCTTTTGGTGTTTTAGCAGCGCTGTTAGCTCGTGAAAAAATTGGGGGTGGCCAAATAGTTGATGTGGCACTTTTCGATACAGCGGTCTATTGGATGACTTTTCAACAGATAGGAGCGTACCTTGCATCAAAGAAACCTCCAAAACGTTTAGGAACAGCACATCCAGTAGCTGCACCCTATGAAGCTTACAAGACTAAGGATATCTATATCACTATAGGTTGTTCAGCTGATAGAAACTGGAAGAAACTATGTGAATTATTAGGTAAAAACGAGCTTGTAAATGATCCTAGGTTTATAACAAATCCGAAAAGAGTGGAGAATAGGAAGAAATTAACAATAATTTTAGGTACAGTTTTTTCTTCCAAGAAAGGGGATGAATGGTTACAAGCGTTAAGAGAAGTAGGAATACCTTGTGGGCCGATAAATACTTTAGATAAGGTTATTTCTGATCCTCAGGTAATACATCGAAATATGTTAGTAGAAATACATCATCCAACTGCGGGTAGTATAAAAGTTCCAGGAATCCCTGTTAAACTTTCGAAAACCCCTGGAGAGATAAAAACGTCACCACCAAAGCTTGGTCAACACACAAAAGAAATATTACAAGAAATAGGATACAGTGAAGAGGATATCAAAGAATTTCAAGCAAGCAACGTAATTTAAGCTAATCCAACTCATTTTTTTAACTAGAGTTTCATGGTTTATGCTCTGAAAAATGTCGCCTTTATCGAAGAATTAAGACTACGTAATAGCCCGTATCTAGCTATTGGGGAAGCTGCTTTATAGTAGGTATTGCACTGAACGATTGGGGAAACTACTATCTTGATGATCTCTGCCTTGGATTTGTCTTTTGATAGGTCCATCCTCGGAATTTTCGTGTTCAATGTTCTTTTAGGTATCTTACCTGAATTTAATCTGTATCTTAGAACAAAAAAAATAGTAGATTATCAATGTATTCAATGAGATAATTGTCAACTCAGATTATTTACGGCATATCAATGAAATTGAATCTTTTTTTAGGGGTATCTTCTCTGAATATTTGAAGATCGTTTAATTGAATTTACTATTGATCTTTTTCGATTTTCGTTATCATTTTTGTATCGATTACTTGAATATTTATTATATGCCTACCTAGAATAATTATGAGCATGTAATGACTCGTTTAAGTACTATTGATGATTCACTTTTGGAGACGATAAATGAGGTTCTTGAGGGTATTTTTGGAAGGAAGGGCAGTATTATTATATTTGAGACCATGGAAAAAAAGTATGTCTTAAAGAGGAATCAAATAGGTGAAAAATTGCAGGTTCTTGAGGATGTTTTAAAGCAGATGTTTAAATCAGGTTCTCTCATCATTGAGGATTTGATTCTCGAGAATTTATACGCAAAATTTAACTTGGAGTTTAAGTCGCGGAAAGGGTACCAATTTTCAGATTACATACAAGCATTGAGAGAGACAACTTAGCTATGAAAAAGTTGAAGAAAATGTAAGAGTGAAGACCATGAAAATGGAAATATTAATAATAATCATTGTTGGAGAAGGATCAAGAAAAGTTACAAGCTTCACTATATCTCCTACAGTCAAACTTTATGTGCGGTGAAAAAATAATGGATAATGTTAGAATTCTTGTTATCGATGATGAAGAGGACATTCGAGAGACTTTGAAGACTATATTGGAAAATGAAGGATATATTGTCGATATGGCAAAGAA
>JAUWWH010000207.1 GCA_030617005.1 Candidatus Bathyarchaeota archaeon
ATGCATCGGATATAATTATCGTTCCATCTCCAACATTCTGCGCGTAAACTTTGAGGCTTGTGCCAGAAAAGGCGACGCTTTGTATCTGTACCGCGTGTCCTGCTCTGCTCGTGGTTGAGCTAAGATAAGTCATGACCCAGGCGTATGTGATTAATGCAGCCGCAACTGCGACTGCGATCATCAATAGAACAGCTAGCACCGGAGATATAGCTTTTTTATTTTTCATTATTCTTCTTTGCAGATTTTACCCCTTACTTGAACATGTCTTATCGTTCGATTTATTAGGACTTATGAAAGGATAATATGGATTGATTTTCCATATCTTGAGTTCATAATGATAAATAACTACGCTCTGCAGATCGTTAGCTGTAGCATATTGAAGTAAAATGTTCTACTAGATGACTATGAACATTAACCTAATGGTGTAGAGATGAAGATCATTAAGAGTACAAGGGGCATCTCGTCAGTGTTAACGGTTCTACTGATGATTGCTATAGCAGTCGGGTCAGCTTTAATCACGCAAATGTGGGTTATTACTTATGTTGAAAATACTATGATGAAAGTAAAACATGTAATATGGATTCCAAGCGTAAAGTTCATAGATGATGGGGCTATTACGATCTATGTGCAAAACATAGGAAAAGGATCAGTTGAGTTGACAACAGTGTATGTCAATACAACTTTGGTTGGAGAAGGGGATATAACTATGTCAGGTGATGGTCTCATCGAAGAGGGGGAGACTTGTACGATTAATGTCATCAACCAATCTATCACAAAAGATGAACAAGTCAGGATTAAGGTTGTCTGTATTGATGGTTTATCCACTGATGGTGTTTTTGAGGGGTGAAAAGAAATGAGTAAGGTTGTTACCTCAAGAAGGGGTGTAGCTCCCTTAGGAGTGGTTGCATTTTTAGTAGTGTTAGTTGGTGCGGTGATTTTCATCGCCTACCTGTGGCAGACTGCAGTGATTAGAGTGGCAAATGCTATTCAAATTCAACATGTTCTCTTCAAGCATTCAGAGTTGATAATATATGTGCAGAATGTTGGGGAAGGACCAGTGACTGTGGTTAATGTGTATATAGATGATGAAAATTTCAGTGTTGATAATGGAAATTGTATCGTAAATCAATCAAACACTAATGTCATCCCCAAAGGGGCTACTGCAGAGATCACAATAGCAAGGTCGTACATCCAAAAAATTCATATTCAGGTTGTGTGTTCAGACGGAACAGGAATCGAGAGTGATTATAAACCGCCCCTTACAATAATATAGTATGATAAGTAATAATGTATTGTAGTGAGGGATAATTCAATGAGACTGATTAAAACTAGTATTGCAGGGTTCGATCAGTTTTGTAATGGTGGTTTACCACCAGGTGTAATCATCCTCTACGGTGTACCTGGTTCTGGAAGTGAAGTTTTTGCCCAGCAAGTTTACTTTAACAGGATAAGTATGGGCACAAATGTGACCTATTTTTCTACGATGAAATCCCGCGACCTCATTAAGAGTGACATGGCAGTGTATGGGTTAGAGGTCTCCACGTTAAAAGAAGCGAATTGTTGGAGATTTATTGATGGGAGTAAAAGTAAATCTGTCATCAATCTGATCCAAACTGAGATGAAGGGGGGTCGCTGGGTAGCTATTGACTCGTTTTCAGACATTCTATTAAGTCACGACCTGGAGAGCGCGGTTCAACTGCTGAACACTATGTCATCTAAAGCTAGAAAAAATAAAGGCTTATATTTTGCTCTTCTTACCAAGGGAATGCATGATCCCAAAGTTGAGACGGCAATGCTACATTTCGCAGACGGTGTGATAGACTTTATTGTTACAGAAGAAGTTCATGCTTCGGAGAGAAAAATTATTATCAAGAAGATGCGGGGAACCCTGATCTCAGCGCGAAGCCTCTCCTTCTCGATAGAAGAGAAAGGCATCGTCATAGAGACCGCTGTGAGAATAACCTAACCCTCATCACGCTAAAGGGTCATCATAATTAACCCAAATATTATGTCACCTACGAGTAGGGTTAACACAAAACCGATCGTGATAAAGACGATGAAGGGTAGGTAAGGGGTTACCCAAATCTTTTGCTGTTCCCCTAAAAGGTTTTCTATTTGATCGACGAGCTCCTCTCTATCTATATCTGTTCGGATGAAGAGCCGTAAAGTACGTATGATCTTCCCATTCTCCCCTTTAGTGGGTTCCTCCATGGGGGCGATGTGGGGCTTGTTCTTGAACTCTGAAACTGTAACCTTGTAACCTGTAAACATAGCGACCAGCTTCTTAATGGTTGATTCATTGTCAAGTCCTTCAAATAATTTCGTACCAGTTTTTGCATACAAGAAAAGGTTGTAAAGTAACATAGCCACGGCGGTTAGGGCTGAGACGATGACTGAGTTCCCGAAGATAGACATCCCGTAGAGTGGAGAGACAACACCTAGATAAGGGAATGATGAGGTGGGTGCAAAGGGCATAGCAAGGGATAAACATAAGAAGGCTTTAACGTCAGCTCCGCCAAAGAAGCCCAGATAAAAGAGGGGGATAGTAATCCCTGCAAATATAGAGAAGGAGAGGGCAAGAACTATGAGAAGAGAAAGATTGTTTGTCAAAAAGATGTGGAGAAGGGTAAGAGTTAGACCTAGAGGAGCATAGAAGACCCAGACCATATTGGATACTTCACGTGATTTGTAGTCATGCCATGATGCGTAGGATAGAAAAGTCAAGTTAATAATTATTCTTAGGGGATCCAACCATTCATACAAATTGTTCACCAGATGAATCGAATAAGAGAATTAGTAAACAGCCTTATTTCTTATACTATCTCTAAATACATATTTAGTTAAAAGATGGGAACTATTTAGTTCTGCTCCATTTTTATCATTCATAAATGCCATATTATATAAGAAAGAAAAGAATCGGGTATGCCTAAACGTTCTAAACTTCAAATATACTTTGAGGTTCTCGAAGTGGTAGAGGAAGGAACAAGCAAACCGACGCAGATAATGTATGGAACCAACTTGTCTTGGAATACCCTAAATGATGTTTTCGATGTCCTGATTAACAGCAAATTCTTAATAAAAGAGAAAACGAAAACCTCGAAAAGATTTTATATCACCACCAAGGGAAAAAAAGCCTTATCGTATTACAGGAAATCTATAGAAGAATTAGTGACAAC
>JAUWWH010000153.1 GCA_030617005.1 Candidatus Bathyarchaeota archaeon
CCCCATGAATCAAAGGAGCCACAGCCCCCTCACTCAACAAACAACCAAAAATCCCACACAACCCACACAACACCTCAAACAACAAACATGAATATTCGATATACCACCATATACTAATAAATAATTGTAATAGAAAAAAGTAATAGTTTAATTAGGTATATCTGGTGTAACAGATTGAAAGTAGTTATTCCCGCAGCAGGTTTAGGAACACGAATGTTACCAGCCACCAAAGAGCAACCTAAAGAAATGTTGCCTATCTTCTCAAGGACTGCAAAAAATAATCTCTGTTTAAAACCCGTCATTCAACTAATATTTGAACAACTTTATGCATTTAATTTACGCCAGTTTTGCTTCATCATCGGAAGAGGGAAACGAGCACTAGAAGACTATTTTACCCCCGACAATAACAATATAACTCAATTAAAGCTTAGAGGAAAAGATGATATAGCCTTAGAATTACAACTTCTCGATGAGAAGATACTCTCCTCAAAGCTTGTATGGATTAACCAACCTGAGCAGAAAGGTTTTGGAGACGCTGTCTTATAATCAGAAGTTTTCATTAGTGGAGAAGATTTTCTCGTTCATGCAGGAGACACATACATAGGTTCAGATGGATCTCATCTTGAACGTTTATTAAATGCTTTTAAAAAGCTTGAGGCTGATGCTGCCTTTGCTGTTAGAATAGTAGAAGATCCAAGGCAATTTGGTGTTATTCGATCTAAGAAGCTGGAATCAAATATCTTCAAGGTTATTGAAGCTGTTGAGAAACCTGAGAACCCCGCAACAAATTATGCGATCATGCCCATATACATATTCAAATCAAAAATATTTGAGTTCTTAAAACAAGCGAAACCAGACAGGAAGGGAGAAATTCAACTCACAGACGGAATACAGGGAATGATAGAAGCTGGTTTTAAAGTAATAGCTGTAAATCTTAAGAAAGAAGAACTATGGCTTGACATAGGGACACCACAGTTATATTGGGAGGCTCTAAAAACGTCCTATAACATGAATCATCATAAATAATTTTGATGTCTCTTTAGCACTAAAAAATAATCAGTTTAAAATAAAAAACAAGTGAGTCATACCTACAAAATGTACTCAAGTGAAAAGAATTCGTAAGTTTATCTAGAAAGCGTTATTTTATGTTTATTTATTAAATGTTAAAAAAAAGGGAAGAAAGTTATAACTGAATCACCCGCCTTTTTTTAAGCTTATATTGTACTCTGCGCCCCTTCTTCATTAATTCAACCTGTCCCCTCTCTGCCATTACTTTCAAAATATGTATTAACATAATCTTGTTCCATTTAATATTGAAATTTTCCTTTAGTCCATTATTAATAGCAAGAAGACTCAAATTTTTCCCTTTTTTCATACTCATCAACCTAACAATCAACGTGCTTGTATCCTCGATCCAATTCCAAGGATAGATAAACCACACCCATTCTTTCACTTCCTCTGAAAAGTAATTAGGTTTAAATTTGGATTTAGGGAAATACTGCATTGTAACGGTTCGCATCTTTGAAGGATTAAACTGTTTTAAATATTCTGTTGATGTAATCAGACTTTTCCCCGTATCTGTAATATCATCAACTACAAGAAGTGTCTTTCCACTCAAGTCTATATTAAAAGGATAGCGAATGGTGGCTTCATCCTTCACTTTACCTGTCTGAAGCCAGTGCTCAACCTTTAGACTTAAAAGATCTGTTATGCCAAGAAAATCACATATAAGCCTAGCTGGTATCCAACCCCCCCGAGCTAAACCAATGACAGTAGTTGGACTATATCCTGAAGCTTTAACATCCTCAGCGACATGTCTTACCATATCATGCACTTCCTGGAATGATACAATCTTACACTTCATTTTAATTGACATGTAATTTTCACTCTGTTTAGGAATTTGTTATATATGGTAATTATATCAATAAAAAAAGTTATCGTAGACATATAACTTGTAACGCTGGTCTCAATGTTTGATAAATAAAGATTACTAGGTTATGCAATTACTTAGCTTCTTAGGGATTAAATATTCACTGTACAATAATGATACATGCTAGTTTATTGAACTTTTATAATATTTGTTACTAAAAAGACAACTTTATAATAAGATATAATGATTGGGTAAAATCCTATAATTATAAACTATTTCTACCATTAAACTGACCAATTACCCAACGTTTTACCCACATTTAAATGGATGTGATACAAACAAGGTTAACGTTTTTCTTCTAATACACCCCAGCCTAAAGTAAAAAACGAAGAAAAGCCTTGGAAATGATTGTTAACAACGATTACTTGTATATTCCAAAAAGATATAATATATTATTAGGGGTGTGCACAATTAGTTTTTATGTTTTGTGTTCTAACTTGTTTTATGGAATCTTTTGAGATTGTGCGGCTTTTCGTTAACAAGACCCTGGTTTCTAAGGAGGCGAAGAGGCGGGGGAACACTGGTTATCCAAGGCTTCAAGCCATATGCCTCCTAGTATATACTCGATTTAAGAGGATCGGAACAGACAAGACCCTCATACGCCACCTGAAGAAGAATCGACGGGTGATCAGAGGCCTAAGGTTGAATCGAGTTCCCCACAGAACAACCGTGGGCCGATGGTGGAGACGCTACTCAAGGCTTCTAAGGAATGTCTTTGAAAAACTGGCTGGGCTTATCCAGCATCCCATACCGTGCAGGCTTCTGGTTGTGGATTCCACACCCCTTGAAGATGGAAGGGATCCAGAGGCCAGGCGGGGATACACGTCCAGAGGATCTTTCCTGAGATTCAAGCTTGCACAGAAACACACAATTTAAAAACAAAAAATGCTGCATAAAAGTTCTTAGAAAAAGCTCATAAAATATCTAAACCTTTAACACTTCCAGATACTTGAAATGTTAGGTTGCATTTCCTAGAGAATTGAAAATGTTATAAATAAATAAAGGAATGATAATAAAAATGAAGGGCTAATTTCTACGTAAAAAATTATTTTAGTGTTTTCTTTTTCTCTATGAAGAGCTTCTTTAACATTTTAATATAGACTTTCAGATATGATTGCTAAATATATTAAGAAATGTAAAAAATTTAGAGTCTTATGGAAACGAAAAAAATTCAAAAGGAATCTCGTTATCTCGCAGATAACGTGATTGGATGTGTTCTCTTATCTTGTAATTCTGAATATCCCAAATATTTTAGGAAAATCTATTATATCTTTTAGTTTCTTATTATACATTGTATATCTGTCATAGAGTAATAATGATGTGAAATTTTTGAGATCACTTAAGAAAAGTTTGATTTTGTTAGCTATTCTCTACATCACAATTTTATCTTCTGTACCCTTTGTGCAAGCACAAGGGAATGAAGTATCAATAAGAATGTGGACAAATCAGTTTGGCACACCCATGGATGATTATGTAGCTGGAGTTGCGGTGGACTTCTCAAACAATATCTTCATTACAGGATTTACTGGGGATACATTTCCTGGTCAGACACAATATGGAGGCTTTGATGGTTTTATCGTCAAGAGTAATTCCAATGGTGAAGAGCAATGGATAAGACAGTTTGGCACACCCATGGATGATTATGTAGCTGGAGTTGCATGTGACCAAAGAAATAACGTCTACGGTATAGGATTTACTGATGATGCTTTCCCTAGCCAGACACACTATGGAGGCTATGATGGTTTTCTCACCGCGTATGATCTCAATGGTGTACCGCTATGGACAAATCAGTTTGGCACACCCATGGATGACTTTGGAGCTGGAGTTGCATGTGACCAGGGAAATAACGTCTATGGTATAGGATATACTGGTGGTGCTCTTCCTGGTCAGATAAACCTTGGAGGTTATGATGGTTTTATCATAAAGTATGATCCTGATGGTGATATGCAGTGGGCAAGACAGTTTGGCACATCCATGGATGACTATAGCACTGGAGTTGCATGTGATCAGGGAAATAACGTCTATGGTATAGGATTTACTGATGGTGCTTTCCCTGGTCAGACACATTATGGAGGCTATGATTGTTATC
>JAUWWH010000117.1 GCA_030617005.1 Candidatus Bathyarchaeota archaeon
CCCCTTCTTGGAAACATGATCGATATCTACGGGTTTACTTTATCTTTCGCAGTGTTGAGCGCAACATCGCTTCTTAGCATTCTCCCTTTAACTCGAATTAGAGAGCGCACTTAGAGTACATGACATAACGTGGGTTCTATTAGTCCAAGAACTGCACGTGCAATATAAAGACTATTCCACTTGGAGAAAGGAAAAAATTGATTATTGAATCGTCAAATAGCTTGAAGTGATCGAATGACCAGAAAAAGCAAAGCAACTTTTTCCTGCGAATGTCTTGTAACTCGCTAGTTTGGCATTGGTTCATTATTTTCTACAGTTGGTTAGATCCCTTGTAAATGTACCTCTTGTATGGTTTTTCTGGATAATAGTTTAAGTTGATACTGGTTGGATTGAACCTCTTTTCCTGCGGAAAAAGCCTTTCCTAAATATGATCCGATGCCAAAATATCTACGATTTCCTGTGTCAAAGAGAATTGGTTTCACTTTTATGATATCTGGAAGCTCATTTGCGTCAAGTACAGATATGTCGGCTTTGACATCTATGATCTCTCCGATGAATTGTGTGTGTAATCCAATCTCAATGACATGAAGCACTTTACACTCTAAAATCAAAGGGAACTCTCCTACATATGGAGCATCGACTAGACTGCTCTGTACTGGAGTAAGTCCACTCACAGAAAACTTATCTACATCTTTTCCTGAATAGATCCCGAAATAATCCGCTTCCATGACGTGTTTTTCTGAAGGAACATTTATTGTAAACGCTCTTTTTCTCATGATATTACCATGAGTATATGTAGCTTTTCTAAGAGAGACGTACACACATGGGGGTTTGGAGCAGCAAATCCCACCCCACGCTGCAGTCATAGCATTTGGTTTTCCTTCATGATCATAGGTTCCCACAACCCACGTAGGCGTTGGGAAAACAATTGTTCTTGATCCTATAGATTTTTTCACATTTAACCCTCCAATCGCAGTTATAGCACTCACTACTTATTAAAGATCTACGGGCTCTCTATTAGAGACTTTTCCACACCTTTGCTAGAGATTCTCCTAATACGTGTATTCTAAACTCAAGAAAGTAGCCGAACGGAGTTGTAAACACTTCGTAGCCTTTGTCTTCTAGTTTCTCTGCAATTCCTTTAAGAATATCTTGCGCGAATTCCACGCTTGCCTTACTGTTTGAGAGATGAGCAAAAGAATGAAGAACGATCTTCTTTCTGCCTGTTTTTTTAGCCAACCAGCTGATATTGTTTATTGATTTTCTGATGATCTTACAAGACTTTTCTTCGTCTTCTTTTTCGATATTAGCGAAGATTATCAAAGATTCCTTAATACATTCTTCCTTTGTAATATCTTTGATTCTTTCTATGGTTTTGCGGTATGTCTTATACCAAAACTCTTCCGTATTGAACATCAAGAGCTTCACTGTAATATCTCCCTGTTTTAAACTCTTCATGAGCTTTAGCTAATAGGTACCCCGATGTGCTCTAATGAAAGGATTTGTACCACAGAATAAGAATGAAGTAGAAGTATTTAATTATAACTTTGTTATGAATACGCCTAACCTGCGACTTAGAAGGGACTCATTTAAAGTTGACAGTTAATTCATTTTAATTAATAATCCCCAAATGGGTAGAAAGTAATTTTCTATATAGATTCTTAACTCTCTCTTCCTCTCTTTTATTTGGGTTTGGGGACAAATTTTTAATCTCTTATGATCTCATTTGAGTTGCATGTCTTGTAATCTCCAAGGAACATGCATGGTGCTTTGTACAATAATCTTCGCATTTATCTGCCCAAGATCTCTCCTCATAAGAGAGACTACAAACATCGCATATGTAAAGTCGTTTCCCATTTTGGGGAACTTCGTGAACCATAAGATCACCAATTTCAAGGTAATACATGGATTCGCCTGATACGTAAAATGTTGGGCGTTTTATTATCAAAAATTAACTAAAAAAGGTTTGGGTTGGTGGATCATAATTGAATTCTTAAATTATTATCTGCAAGACACAGAAAGCTTTGTTAGTGTACTTTAACTTAGTTTCATGATAGATGTGTTAATCACTGTAAATCGTTGATAACAAAACCTTTTTTTTAATTGTTAATCAGTTTGTTTGAATAGAGCAGAATCAAACTTTAGTCATGCTACTTATTTTTGATGAAGAATGATCTCATGTTTCTTTTTTATTAAAAAAAGTTGTTTTCCTTGATCTATGATAAATTTTCCTTTTTCCACTATTTTTTGGAGGGAGAAACTTATTTTATATTTAATAGTTTAATATCTTCTTCTAACAAATCACATCAATTTTTATAGAGCGTTAACCTAATAGGGGTATATCTGGTGTTAACATTGCAAAAGAGAAGATTGGGAAGAACTGATTTACAGGTTTCGATTATTGGATTTGGAGGTATACCAATTATAGCTCGCTCAAGGACTGAAGCAGAGGAGGTAGTGCGGTATGCTTATGAAAAAGGGGTCAATTACTTTGACACAGCCAGAGCCTATGGTGATAGTGAAGAGAAGATCGGAGCTGCTTTAAGAGACGTAAGAGACAAAGTTGTCTTAGCAACTAAGACTCATCAGAGAACCCGAGAGGATGCTGCAAGAGCTGGATTGAAGCAGAGTCTCAGGAATCTTCAGACGGATCGAATAGATATCGTTCAACTTCATGGCATCGACAGCGAAGAAACTCTCAAGAAGGCTATGAGTACCGATGGATCTTTAACGGCCCTCAAGGAAGCCAGGGCTGAAGGAACCATTGACTACATAGGCATCTCAGGTCATAACCCCTATGTTCTAGTTAAGGCTATAAAGACTGGTGAATTCGACACGGTTCTCGTAGACTTTAACGTGCTTAACAGAAAAGCTACTGAGGAGGTTATCTCTCTAGCAAAGAAGTTAGATGTGGGCATCAT
This sequence comes from Candidatus Bathyarchaeota archaeon, assembly GCA_030617005.1. GTDB lineage: Archaea > Thermoproteota > Bathyarchaeia > RBG-16-48-13 > JAUWWH01. The sequence continues at coordinate 2,922 of JAUWWH010000117.1, forward strand.
CATTATGAAGGCTCTGGGAGGATGTGGAAGCCCATTACAGCATCCTCAAAGAAATGGAACGTTATTGGGTAAGCCCGAGTTAGATTGGCCTGACCCATCGGAATTTATCGCATATTTCGGAAAAGAAGGGATTGATAGGGCTCAACGTTCTCTGAGATTCGTACTTGAACATGAAATATCCACGATTATCCCTGGATTTCGCTCAACTGAGGAAGTGGACTACGCCGTCAAAGTTGCAGAAGATTTTAATGGTCTTACATCCATAGAGAAGGAAACGTACAAATTTGGAGAGCTTCCACCTGAACCCTTCTGTCGAGAATGTGGATTGTGCAAGCCTTGCCCTGACGGAGTAGAGATACCTACAATCCTAAGATGGGACACCTATTATACATTTTATAACATAAAGAGATGGACGAAAGAACAGTATCCAAAGCTAAGGAGCAGAGTAAACAGCTGTACAGAATGTGTTAGATGTGAGGAAAAGTGTCCATATCACCTTCCAGTTATTAAAATGCTCAAAGAAGCAGAAAAAAGATTATCATAACTTTCTCTTCTGGATTAAGTGTTTTGCATCAACACCATCCTCACTGAATTTCTAAAAGAGTCTCGCGTATCATTGTCTTGTGAGTCTTTTATTAATGGTTTTAGCGATTATCTCCTGTACATCCAAATCGAAGAAACGGGTAGTGTTAGCTGATTTGATGACTATAGCCGTATCTGCTCCTCTCCCCTGACCACCCACTGCTATAACATTCTCTCCAATCGGAATAATCCCTGCATCGGCTGCCATGAGAGTTATCTCAAAGCAGACCTTCATGCCTTGGGAGAAGAGGCGGAGCACGTTTGCGATTAGATCCCCCGTAGGTGGAACATATGCGGGCCAGAAGGGCTCAGACCTCTTTTCTCTGGGAGGGAACCTCCTTAGACTGCTGCTAACACCTCCAAAGGCGTGAGTGCAGGTAACGACCTGCGCACCTAGAGCCTTTATCATCTTCTCATTCTCCTTAAGTAATTCGGGACCCTTTGGACCAATTTGATGGGTCACCACAACGACGTTTATTTCAGAATCCTTGAAGACCTTCGCTGCTTTGACACCGGTCTCGCCTCTAGTTGAGGCTACTACTATATACTTTATACCTTTCTCCTGAGCTTTCTCCTTCACAAGAGCTAAAAGTATATCAGAATTTTCTGGGTTGATTTCCTCGAAGTAATATATTTTGTCTTCCATCTTATTATTCGCCTAGTCCCTAGAATTGTTAAGGTATTAACAGTTTATAAACATAAATAACCATTAAGACTCCATCAGAAATAAGATAGTAACCGCTGAACTAGAAAATGGATAGCTGATTTATTGAAAAGTGTAGTGTCTATAAAAAGTGATAGAGCGGTTTATGGAATTAATCTTATTTGTTTATATATTGAATCCATCCCATGTGCGGTGGACGAACATCTATTTGCCAGAGTAAAGCTATAAGTTCCCCAATGTGATGGATCTCTTCTTGGAATAGATGGACAAGATAATCTTCCACAGTAACTCGGATGATTGATCCATCCCTCCGCTTTCTCATAATCCTTCTTGAGAGTTCTTCCGGAGTAACCTTACTCAGATACTTATTAGCTTCAGATTCCACTTGCGAGGCATACTCTCGGATCATAGAAATAC
>JAUWWH010000178.1 GCA_030617005.1 Candidatus Bathyarchaeota archaeon
AGAGAGTCTAGCAGCTTCAGCCACATTTTCCGTCCCTAATGCATCAACGAGAAAGTATTCTCGAGGATAAGGCATACATAACCTATGACTTGCTTTAGCAGCTAACTGGTAACAAACCTCGACATCCCGCATATGGTCGCATAATTGTTCAAAATTAAGAATATCTTTCCCAATCTTAAGATCGTATTCTACTACTTCATGATCATCTTTTCGAAGGTTTTCGACAAGATTACTTCCTATAAAACCTGAACTCCCAGTCACTAAGATCTTAGTCACAATTAATTGCTCCTTTATAATGAATAGTTACTCTTCAATTTTATTTAAAGTCCCGTATCAGTATGAAACAAACAAATGATATCTATTAATTTTTATATCTTTTGATAGTGAGACAGTACGGTGAATTAATCGAACATATTATTCACGTTTATTTCCCAAAGTCTCGTCTGAATTTGATTCACCAATCAAACAGCTCTTTATTTGTGTGAACCCAATAGACAAGTCGTTCAAGACCTTCATTCACACCGATCTTAGGTCTCCAATCCAATAAGTAACGCGCTTTCTCAATATTTGAGATATAGACTTTTTGATCTCCAAGTCTTGGTTCTTCAAATGAGAGTGTAGCTTTCTTATTCGCATATTTTTCTATCAAGTCTAACGCTTCCAAGAGAGATAAGGTGTTCTGTAATCCCCCTCCTACATTAAAGAGGCCACTTTTAAGATGTCTACTTCGCACAAATGCATCATATACACGTACCAAATCAGACACATGTAAAATATCTCGAACTTGTTTTCCATCACCATAGATCGTTATCGGTTTTTCCATCACTGTTGCGATAGTAAACCATGCAAGCCAACCTTGATCCTCAACCCCAAACTGCCTTTCACCATATATACAGGACATTCGGAATACTCCAGTCTTTAAACCATAAACACTTGCATAATCCTGCACATACAAGTCTCCAGCAAGTTTTGAACAACCATAAGGTGTGTGTTCACATAAATCGATTGAAAGATCTTCAGGTATGCCCTCTCTAAAGTCTTCACTTGCAAAGGAGTAACGTGTCTCTTTTTCTTCCACAGGAATCTTGTTCACATTTAACCCATACACTTTATTTGATGAAGCATAAATGACTATGGGAGCAGTTGAGCTTTTTCTAGCTGTCTCAAGAACGTTGAAGGTTCCCAAAGCGTTTATCTCAAAGTCTAAACGAGGATTTTTAATTGAAGAGGTAACTGCGACTTGAGACGCGAGGTGAAAAATGACTTCTGCATCCTTTGCAGCTTCGAAAAGGTCTCCTGTCTCTCTTATGTCACCCTTAACAAATTGAATATTAACATAATTGGATTTGAGATGATTCAGATTATACAAGGACGTCTTATCAGGCAAATTGTATTGATTGGCTCGTGAAAGGTTATCTAGAATCGTAACATCAGCATCTCTTGAGGCGTAGTACTCTGCAACGTGTGAGCCTATGAAACCTAATCCACCAGTTATTAAAACCCTCATGTTCATCTCCTCTGAATTGAATCTCTTTCTTCTTATATTCACCAGTATAGCTTCTTAAAATAGTATATTACGGACTATATGGTGTCTAACAAAGAACCAATATTTAACATTCACTAAAGAAATGTATGACTATTCCATCATCAACTTTTCTGATATATCTAAGTTAGATTAATTATTAATATTTTTCTTAATGAAAAGAAGAATACGTGTACTCTTCAATACTCTCTTTCTGGTTTTTTTATTGATCTAAGAATCATTCATATCCATTCTAAGGTTTTCAAGCTCTTAACCTATTGAAGTGAGGTAATAATCTTCCAGTTTTCTTCATAATACAGATAATCATTCCCAAACTGTTTTATCATCATCTTCTCTTCTCTAGGAATGCGATGAAGAATCAAGATGAAAACGATAAAGCTCACAAGCATCATCAAAAGATTAGCAGATATCAATGAAATGCTAGTTAACAACGTTATTGTCTGAGAATACATTGGATGTCTTATCCAACGATAAGGCCCATCCGTAACTATACGATGATATCGTCTAAGATCTAGAGAAGTTATCCAATATTTACAGATACTATGGTGAATCCAGACCAGTAAAGGAATGGAAACTATTCCAAAACAAACTCCTACCCAACGCAAGCAAAATTGAAGTGGAATAAGTAACTTCGAATTAAATTCAAGATAAAACACTCCAAAGGATAATAAAAAAGAGAACCAGAAGATTGGAAGTAGACTCCACAACACTGTACTTACTATACCCTCAGTCTCAGCTAATTTCTTTCACCTGCTCAAGTAGTCCCTCTCAACGACAGGAACGACTTGGCAACTATAGTAGATTCTTATGATAAAAGCTGTAAAAAGTATCGAGATGGAAATGATGCGAAAAGATAACTCACTATTCATGATTTCTCTTCCATTTGAGTATTATTAGTACCTATTTATTCATTAATTGTTAGAAAAAAGACCTTGATGAATTATTGATTAATCAAGTTAGATTTGAACCTATAACCCCTGAAAACATCCACCGTAAAACACTCATGAATCCCAATCTATGAAGAATCGATAATAATGTTTGTGAAATTGAGACAATGGTAAGTCCTATACCATCAACTAAACCCAAAATAACTATGTCAGCTCCAAGAAAATATGGTTCGAATAATGGTTAACGGGGAAAGATGATGACAGAACCAAAATCGTTGAAGAAAGATGATAAAGTAAATGTGCGTACAATTCATCTATTTTGTCTCTCTGAAATATTACCTATATTGGAATTTCATTAGGAACTCTTCTAGTATTTTTCCGTGTTTATGAATCTTTATTTGTTTATACCAGTTAAACTATACATCTTTTATGTAAACGTCAAAGTATTTAATCTCCTAGACGTCTTTAATTAATAGTTGAAGTGAATAGAGTTGTATGATACCATTCAAAACGAGTCTTCTTCAGAAAAATGGAAGTTTATTTCTCTTTTTTTAATTGTTCTCATTATTTTTAATGTTGGTTTTTTTGTTAACATCTATCGCGATTTTAGATCTCAGTTTGATACCCTTCAAACACAGTTTTCGAGTCTTCGTCAAGATTTCCTTGAAAACCAATTGGAGATTGCGCAACTTCAACAGCGAATCGAAGGAGTCACATTTAGCAATCAAAGTTGGGGTTTCTCCTATACTGAAGTGTTTAATTTAATTAAGGATTCAGTTGTTCTGATCAAGACTCGAATTGAGACAAGTTTTGGCTTTGAGGATTATGCGCAAGGATCAGGCTTCATTTACAGTCATGATGGGTACATCTTAACGAATAATCATGTGATTGAGGGCTCAGATGAGATCACTGTTACATTTACAAGTGGTAACATTGCAAAAGCGACACCTATAGGGACTGATCCCTATAGTGACATTGCAGTTATCAAGGTTGAAGTCTCAACTGAGGTTTTATATCCTGTAGTTCTTGGGAATTCCTCTGAACTTTTTGTCGGTGAGCCTATTGCTGCAGTGGGTAACCCTTATGGATTGAGTGGTACAATCACGGCGGGGATTATAAGTCAGGTGGGTAGAGAACTGTCAGCTCCAGGAGGATACACGATCGTAGATGTTATTCAGTTGGATGCTGCGATTAATCCTGGAAACTC
>JAUWWH010000017.1 GCA_030617005.1 Candidatus Bathyarchaeota archaeon
CAGCGAGATGTGTTACTTCGTCAAAGTTAGATGGTTCTTTTTTTTTTCTCCTTTGAACTAAGAGTACACGAGTTCTTCCTCAACCCCCCTCTTCTGAATGATAACAACATCCCCAAGAGTTAGTTCAGACGCTTTCTTAACAAAATTTTTCTCAAGTTTCGAAGTCTCGGGGGAGGCATGTAAAATATTGATTTTTAAGAACCGCTCTATTTTTTTTGCTTGTGATTGATCGGGAACCATTTTCCTCATCTCAAATTTTCGGAGAATAGAAATTTTAATTCCAATCATTCTGCTTAAATCTTCATGACTCAAATTATGTTTCATACGTCCCACTCTTATGCGTTGTCCAAAGTCTTCGACGAGATCAAGGGCTTGTGGGAGCTTTGAGGGAGTTTTTCTCTTATAGGGTGAAGAGGGTTTAGTTGAATAGTCCAGAGTTTTTGTTGTTAAACCAGATTTAATAGAATCTCGTTTCCAAATTGATGATGAAAATTGAGAACAGTCAGAACATACAAAAAGTTTTACACCGTCAATTATGGCTCTAATTGTTATGCCATAAATTTCATTTCCACAGACTTCACATTCCATAATTCAAAAATTCCTTCCTAAATATCTATAATTTATTATAGACAAGGCTATACTTAAGATTTCTAACAGGGATGTTTACTAGTGAAAAGATGGATTTTCGACCTTGAGCGTATTAGAGGTGTTGCTAATTATCAGTTTGAAAGTGAGATTGGGCAGAAAATGTTTCCAGATGATGTTATAATTGAATACTCCAGAAAAACAGGGAGAATTAAACATATTTACTTGAACGGATCTTTATTGGCAACACTTCGACCTACGAATGGATTCTTCGCCTTAACGATAAATGGCAGTAAGAGGCTGATGTCTTTAGTTGATTATTCAAGATTTAGGATCGTAGTTCATGAGGATGTAGAGAGTTTTATTAGAGAAGGGAGAAATGTTTTCGCCAAGCACATCGTCAAAGCTAATGGTAAAATCAGACCAGGAGAGGAGGTTGTTGTGATAAATAATAAGAATGTGGTTTTAGCTGTAGGAAAGGCTGTATTATCAGGAGAAGAGATGTTAGCTTTTAATCGGGGGGTAGCAGTTAAAGTTCGGACGGGAACAGAGAAACAAAGATTATGTGGAGGATTATTAAAGAAAAGTAAGAAAAATTGATTTCAAAAAGAGGAGTATAACCCTCGATTATTTTAATAATGCGATTTTATAGAATTGTTGCTAAATCTCATAAATCTTTTATTGAACAACTTATTTTAAGATTAATACGGATTGTGATCTTTTGCGTAAAATAAGTTCACGTACAGCAAGAAGAATGATGCAGAGAATGGGTATGGAAGTGGAAGAGATTCGTAATGCTACACAAGTTACAATAAAGACACCTGATAAAGAGATCGTTATAGATAATCCGGAAGTTTCAGTTACCAAGATGCAAAATCAGAAGATTTTTCAGATAATGGGAGGAGTAGTCACCGAGAGAAGTATTGTTAATGAACAGATACTTGAAGAAGATGTTAAACTTGTGGCTCAACAAGCAAATGTAAGTACTGATGCAGCGCGAAAAGCTTTGGAAAGCACAAAAGGAGATCTTGCACAGGCAATTTTACTACTGGCACAAAGATGAAACGATAGAAATATATAGTTATTTCTGTTTCAAACAATTACATATCTTTTTCTTTAATTTGAAAAAAATGAACATAAACATTACAGTTACTCACTTTTTTGCATAAAGTAATTTGAATATAGTAACTGAGAGCTTTCAAAAGATCTGGTTCTCTTTTATAAACATTGAAAAACATGTAAAGAGTTATACTTGAGGTATTCATCGGGTTAATACAATAGTAATGAATATTTAAGTTCCCCAAACATAAATACATTGAATTGACGAATAGTTATTGAACAGAAGAGAGGGATTAAGGTAGGGTAAATAATATGGACTTTGAAGGGAGAGACATCGTCTCTATTAGAGATTATAACCGTATTGAAGTTGAACACATTTTGGAAACAGCGGAGTTGATGGAACCTTTAACTAAAAGTAGTTCTGATATGTTGAAGGGAAAGATATTAGCGAATATATTCCTCGAACCAAGCACTAGAACCCGATTAAGCTTTGAAGCAGCTATACTCAGGCTTGGAGGAAGCTACATAAGCATTTCTGAAGCGAGAGCGAGCGCAATCGAGAAAGGTGAAAACCTGGTAGATATCATAAGAGTTATGGAAAATTATGTTGACATCATTACTCTTCGACATTCTTTAGAAGGTGCAGCAAGATTAGCTGCAGAAGTAGCTTATATCCCAGTTATAAACGCTGGATCTGGTTCAGGTGAACATCCAACGCAGGCTCTTCTGGATCTATATACCATAAAAAAGGAATGCGGAAAAATCGATGGATTAAGCATAGCCATCTTAGGTGATTTAAAGTATGGGCGGACAACCCACTCTTTAGCATATGCTTTATCCCTCTTCAATACAACCCTCTATTTCGTATCCCCCGAGTCACTTAAGATGCGAGGGGAAGTCCTTGAAGATGTTAGTAAGAGAGTTAATGTAATAGAGACCAAGGATGTTCCAGAGATTATCCCCAAGGTAGATGTGTTATATGTTACTAGGATGCAAAAGGAACGTTTCCCAGATCTAGAAGTATATGAGAAGATCAAGGGAACCTATAGGATCAATCGAGATTCTCTTCGTAACGCAAAGAGAAATATGATTGTAATGCACCCACTACCAAGAATTGATGAGATCGCTCCAGAAGTCGATCAAACACATTATGCTAAATACTTTAAGCAAGTTTGGTATGGGATATTAACTCGGATGGCTCTACTCAGTCTAATCCTTGGGGCAATAAAATGATATGAGAAGTATAAACGTTCATTAGCCTTATTTCAGTGAGTAGCGTTGCAGATATTAAGTAGAAGCAATGTTTAATTGATCCGTGGACTATTTCTATTCCTTTATCTGCGGTGGTAGCGAAGATAGGTCAAACGCGGAGGACTCAAGATCTTAATTGGTGAGACATCCTCTCTCTTAGGAGTTCGTCGGTTCGAATCCGGCCCACCGCACCATTAAATTAAAATCAAAAAACAGAGAAATTGTTAAGCTAAGTACCAAAGCATCGTTAGGTATCTATGAGATAGCCAAAATAATAACGTCTCTTTTACTGCAAATATTGATAAAAAATGTTTATTTTTTAAAGATATGTTTTAGGTAGATTGAAAGTTAAATAATTAAAGAATGTTAAAAGATTATACTCGAAGAAAAGTATGTCAAGTAATTAAAAATTCATAAGAGTTCTAACTGGGAATATATTTAAAGTATCAGACTCTCGTAGGATGAGAAAACTATTCTGAACACATAGATACTATACGTGTTCTCACTTAATAAAGAGAGGTATAAAAATATTTTATTATGGGAAGTGTAGTACAGGTTAATCAGGAACACCTTTGATTTATCATTTAATAAATCATAAAAACATAAAATAGTCAGTTTCAGAAATAATAATGAACATTCATTAAAATCCAAATGTAAAATGCATCAAGTAATCACTTTAATAAAAGATTCACCATCATCTCAGAAAAATATCGATGACTAGGTACTTACATGGTTATCTTTTCAGATTATGAGAAATGAGAAACTTAGGATGATAATTCGTATTTATAAAAAATACGAATATTTAAGAGTTTTACTTCCTCCAAAGAGCAGTATATTTGATTCATTCTTCTAATGAACCTTATTAATAGCGATAACTAAGATGCTTGAACCTATTAAGAACGCTGCAATTATACATATTATTGGCGTTGAGATTATCATAGCGATAAAACCGGCGAAAGTAGCACCAAAAGCAGATCCAAGATCGAAGACGCAGGCAAAATAAAAATTAGCTAAGCTTCTATCATCTCTCGTTACAACATCAGCCAATAAAGACCATTCACTTACTGCTCGTGTTCCATGTGCGATACCGTAAAGTATCATTATTACACCGATCATAATTGGATCTATAACCTTTGAAAAGAGAAGAAAAACAACAGTTAATAACGTGAAGGAAATGAGTAGAGGTTTCTTCCTACCAATCACATCCGAAATCCTACCTGCAGGCACTCGGGTTAATGTATTTGAGAGACCCCTAAAGGTGACTAGCAGTGCATAAACTGAAGGAAGTATTTTGAGAGTGTTTACAGCATAGACCGAGTAGATAGTTGCTATTATCGCTGCTGTGAAAGCGAATGTGAATCTTACGTATGTAAGCATTTGAACCTGTCTAATTGTTATTATCCGCCTTATACGATTCCATGAACTGTCAATAAATTCTTCACATCTCCTAGATCTGGATAAATGTTTATTCAAAGGACCTATTTTCAGCAGGCCAATGTAGATAATGAAAGCGATAAGGGGTAAAATTGAAGATATTATTAAAATTGTTTTATAATCAAAGTAAGATAGGAGGAAACTACAGAGGAAAGGACCTCCCATCGTACCTAAACCAACAGAGGTTAAGAACGTACCAACGGCTTCACCTTTTCTATTTTCAGGCGAAATAACTAAAACTAAAGACATGAGAGTGGGGTGAAGTGATGCTATAGAGACCGCGTGGAAGATGCGAATCGGATAGAAATATATGGGATTAGTAACTTGACTGTAAAGAATGTAGGAGGATGCCTGTCCGATAAGAGCAATAGGAACTACCCACCAGTTTCCGATCTTACTGGAGAGCATTCCCAAAGGCATCCGTATCAGTAAGGTTGTATATGACATGATGGATATGATTAAACCAAGTTCTAAAGATGAGGTTTCTTTCTCACTTATATAGATGCTAAAGAACGGCGATGTTATAGTTCCTGAGATATAGATTATGGTAGCAAATGCAGTTAGTAAATAGAACTCACGAGAAAATCGCGCTATTGCCATCACCAAGTGTTAGTGTTGCATGATTAGGTTAATTAGATATAGAAGGGGAAAACGATAATTAAATGGAAATACTGAAAAGATTACTCATCTCCCTTTCTATGTTCTTTTTTTTATAGTTTACCAAAGATCTTCTATAATATCTTCTAGACTTAACTTTTTTAACGTATCAGGTAAAGGTTTACCCGTCTTAATATCCCACCCCATAAGGCGATAATAGTTCTCAAGCATATCATCCCAATGAGGCATAATAGCAATTCCTTTCGATGGACCATCTACAGGCGTTGAGCCATAGCGTTCTGATGGGTAATCATGCTCCTTCTTTATTCCACATCTTATGTTAAAGACTTTCATTAGATTTACTGCTCTCAAACCAACAGTCTTAGCCTCTTCCGGAGTGAAGTCCCATCCGGTAACAGCACTCACAGCTTTGGAAATAAGTGTAGCATTCATTCCTGTGTGGAATCTACAAGTGACTGCCGAATCTTCAAGGGTCATCAAACCCTTTGTTATCGCTACAGCTGTTGACGTCTCTATTGGATTACCTGGTTCATTCCCAGCTTTAGGATCCATCATGCTTCTATGGGTCTCGATGGTTCCTGTATTTGATACAACTGTATCGAAAAGCTCTCCCCATGCAGTTCTATGATCGTGCCCCCGTGGACTATTCCCTTTTCTTGTATATATAGCACACTCTACAGCTTTACCGCCAATTTTCTGGGAAGCCCTCATAACGCCCTCTGCCAGTAGGTTTCCAAAACCTTGACGATGCGCTATCATGTATAGAAGTTGTCGCACATTTTCGATGTTACCCCAGGATAATTCTAAACCGCCCATATAGTCCTTATTTAAATATCCTTTCTCATAGCATTCCATGACCCAACCTATCAACCAACCTGCTTCATTATTCTCAAAGCCGAGTTTATCACAGAGTCCTGAGAGCATGAATGCTAAAGTTGCATCCCTATTATCGATGACTGGTCCCCACGCAGCCATCTGCTCGTACTCAGGCTCCTCTACGACCATTCCCTTATAAACCCCATAAGGTATTGTCATCATATTACAGTGGTTGGCAGAGCATGCCCAACATGGACTAGGTCTAGACTTGAAATTTTCTCTGATATATTTATCACTGAATTTATTCAACATTTTCTTCCCAATAGGCCAAATATTTGTCATATAATTTTTAATAGGCAGCGTACCACCACCTGAAAGATGACTGCGATGTACACCTCCAACCGTGGCTAATCCACCGCGTGTTTTAGCAGTTTTTAGTCTTTCCATATCATTGATTATGATTCGATTTTTCCCTCTTATGGTAACAATGGCCTTCAGCTTTTTTGAACCCATTACAGCTCCTGGACCATTATGAGATGCTGAATGGCCTTTATCGACAAACACTCCAGCGAATCTGACGAGGTGTTCACCTGCGGGTCCTATGGAGATAACACTCATCTCCCCCTTCTTCTTCTCTAATTCGTTTCTGATAACGTCACTGGTCTCATAGGTATCTTTACCCAACAAGTGGTTACCATTCCTCAGTTCTGCTTCGTGATCCTCAATGTAAAGATAAAGCCATCTCTTGGCTACGCCTTGTATAATAAAACCATCGTACCCTGAGAATTTAAGGTATGCTCCAAAACAGCCATTAGCTTGAACAGATGTTGCCCCATTGGTAAGGGCACCCTTCGTTACCAAAGAGATTGTGCCTGATCCAGGCATGATTGTTCCACCAAGAGGTCCCGTGGCAATAATTAGGCGATTCACGGGATCGGACCAATAGGTTTCGGGTGGTACTTCATCATAGAGTATTTTCACACCAATGCTTGTGCCTCCCAAATACTTCCTTAGAGTCGCTTCATCAAACACGATATCAGATAATCGTTCTAAAGTTAAGTCTACCCGGAGAAATTTACCAGCATAACCATCAACTTTTGATTTCATCATCACTAATCACTTTTCACATAATTAATGAGTGAAATATATTAATCTCATAATTTAAAAATTATCAAAGTGATGAATTCTTTTCAAGAATTAGTAGGTTATATAAAGAAAAGGATTTATACTCTTCTTCAAATCTTTAAGGAATAACGAGAATATAATAGTACGGAAAGGAATTGAAGACAATCAGATGGAAACCTTCAAAGAATTATAAGGTGATTATTGGATGCCCGGTCGATTCTTAAGTTTTTTCAAACCGATAACGAGAGTCTTACCAGAGGTTAAAATTCCAGAAGGACGCGTTAGACTTAGTGAAAAATTCCTTTGGACTGGAATAGTACTTGTAGTTTACTTTATTATGACCCAAATACCTATCTATGGTGCACAGTATAGTGGAAGTGACCCTTACTACGCGTTACGTGTGATCTTTGCCTCATCCAGGGGTTCCCTAATGGAGCTGGGTATTCAACCAATCGTTACAGCAGGTCTGATAACACAGCTTTTCTCAAGCTCTGGATTAATAAGCTTTGATAATAGTAATTCTGAAGATCGTGCTCTCCTAGCGGGAATTACTAAACTTTTCTCAATTGTTATGACCGGATTTTTAGCAGTTGCATATCTTGTAGGGGGGGCCTACGGTACTAATCTATCATTTGAGACATCATTTATAATTTTTATCCAATTATTTGTCGTGGGTATAATAATAGTTCTTTTCGATGAACTATTACAGAAAGGGTGGGGATTTGGGAGTGCTATCAGTTTATTTATAGCTGCAGGAGTTGCTTTGAAGATCCTTTGGGATACTTTTTGTCCGCTTCCATATGAAAGCGATGGAAAGAGTTTAGGATCTCTGATCGCCTATATTCAAGCATTGTTTAAAGGAGAAAACGCTATTTCTGCTTTCGTTTCACGATCTAGCCCCAATGCTCCAACTATGATAGGACTCGTTGTGACGATAGTCATCTTCCTAATAGTCATATACCTTCAGTCTTTGAAGGTGGAATTGCCAATATCTTATGCCAGAGTTAGGGGATATAGGGGACGCTACCCCATCAAACTCTTATATGTATCCACGATACCTGTCGTACTTGTTTCAGCCCTATTTATGGACATTTATTTTGTGGCTCAAATAGTCTCGTCAAAGTTCAATCCAGATGGAGTCAATATGTGGTTAAATTTACTGGGACGTTTTGAAGGAACCGAGCTAAAGGGAGGATTAGCTTACTTCTTAACTTCACCACAGACCTTGACTCAGTTCTTGGCGGATCCTATTAGAGGATTTGTGTTCGCTGGACTTATGATCGTTGCATGTGTCATATTTGCACTACTATGGCTTGAGCTGGGAGGTTTAGGTCCAAGTAGCGTTGCACAACAACTTATGGATTCGGGTCTACAGATTCCGGGGTTCCGTCGATCTATAAAACCTATTCAGAATGTGCTCAGCAAATACATACCAACAGTCACTATTGTAGGAGCCATCCTTGTTGGAGCCATAGCATCATTCTCTAATTTCCTCGGTGTATATGGGAGTGGCATAGGAATATTGCTCACAGTAGGGATTATGGCTCAGTACTATGAAATGATTAGTAAAGATCAGATGATAGAAATGTATCCAATGTTAGGAAGACTTCTTGGGAAATAAGATGTATAGGAAACTAGTCAGAGTATTCATCACCTAAAAGGTTTTACAAACCTTCAAAAATATTGGATGTTTATTTTAGAGAGTATTAGTTAAGAAGAATTGTAATTCATTTTTATTATTGTAAACTGTATCAAGGAAGTTGATTCATAGTGAATATAGTAGTTATTGATTCTGCACATCCAAGTTTAAGAGAAATTTCAAAAATCGTAGAGACACTAAAGAGAGGAAAAGTCATCATATACCCGACTGATACCGTCTATGGATTAG
>JAUWWH010000202.1 GCA_030617005.1 Candidatus Bathyarchaeota archaeon
AAAGACTACAAAGTAAAATTACTAAAGGAAACTTATGGTTATACATCCTCAAGCTTCTGTGGGATAAGACCATGTATGCGTATGCGATTAATAAGGAGATTAAGGAAACCTTTCGTTTTACAACAGCCACAGTCACAGTATATGTAGTACTGTATAAAATGCGCCGAGAAGGGCTCATCCAAATGATAGAAACGAAACAGGTTTACAGTAAACGTGTAAGAAAATATTATGAAATAACTGAGAAAGGGCGAGAGAATTTTTTAAAGGGTATAGCATTACTTAAAAATACAATCCAATTCTTAGAATGACAGCTATAATTTCTTAATTATTTCCTTATTTAGTATCACATCATTCCAACTGCTTTATATTGTATAACCTTGGAGTACTCAATTGAATTATACAACCGCCGTGTATCGATTAGAATTGGAGTTTTCATCTTAGCCTTGAAAGTCTTAGGAAGCACTTTCTGGAATTCATTCCAATCAGTCACCAAAATACAGCAATCTGCATCAGTAATACATTCTATTGCGTTCTTTGAGTATACAATTTTTTCTTGATAATGTTTCCTCGTATTTTCCATTGCTTGTGGGTCATATACTTTAATTTTTACTTTATTTCTGAGTAAGTGGTCAATAATTTTGAAGGCCGGACTTTCTCTTATGTCACTTGTATTAGGCTTAAAGGAGAGCCCAAGAATTGCTATTGTCTTTGATTTTAATTCATCGAGTTCTTGTCTTGCCATCGATACAACTTGCTCAGCCTGTTTCTTGTTAACTTCGATCACTGCATTAAGAATCATTGGGTTAATTTCAAGTCTCTCAGAGAAAGCTATTAAGGCCTTAACATCCTTAGGGAAACAGGAACCTCCCCATCCAGGTCCAGCTTTCAGAAATCTTGGATTAATCCTATCGTCTAAGCCAATACCTTTCGCGATAAGATCTACGTTACTATTGTCTATTTTCTCACAGATGTTTGCGATCTCATTAATAAAGGATATTTTTGTGGCTAAAAACGCATTATTTGCATATTTAATCATCTCCGCTGAAGCTAGACTCATTCTTAGAATTTTAGGTACTTTTTCCTCATAGAACTCCTTATACAATTTAACAAGCGTGCTTCCTGTCTTTTCATCATATTCACCTATAATGATCCTGTCTGGGTTTAGTGTATCGTAAATGGATCTGCCCTGTCTTAAGAATTCTGGACTCATGGCTAAACCAAAGTCAATTCCGATTTTTCTTCCACTATGCTTCTCTAAGAGTGGTTTTACAATTTTTCTTGTGGTTCCGGGAACAACAGTGCTTTTAATGACGACTAGGTGGTAATCTCTTTTTTGTTTGAGGGCTTTACCCACTTCTTGAGTAGAAGTTTTAATAAATTTTAGATCTATTGATCCATCTTCTTTACTCGGTGTTCCAACAGTTAAAAAGGATATGTCGCTTTCTAGCACTGCTTTTTCACGACCATAGATTGCTTCTAGTTTTCCAGTCTGCACTACTCTTTTCAGCATTTCCTCAAGTTGGGGTTCATAAAATGGGGGTATTCCATTGTTAATTAATTTAATATTCTTCTCGTTGTATGTGGATGTTAAAACATTATAGCCCTTATCTGCAAAGCATACTGCTGTACATAAGCCAACATATCCAGTTCCCAATATTGAAATCTTATACATTTTTTTTTCACCATGAAGAATTAAGGAATCCATTAATTGGTTGCATATCTTGTATTAAAAACTATTATAAATATCTGGTAATCAATATGTGTACATATTACTTGGTGGATTTGATCGATACTTGGGATATTTGATAATATAAAGTAAATAAAGTATCCTTTGTTGAGTGGGTTATTCGTTTATAGAAATGTTTAGAATAAATATCAGAGAAAAAACTATTAAGTTTCCTTTTTTAACTATTGAATCAAAAAGGCTTTTACTATAATAGTACTTAACTATGGGGGATGAATCCAAATTGGAGGGCAATAGTATTTGAAAGCAATCATATTCTGTGGTGGTAAAGGTGTCAGATTAAGACCCCTCACATACTATCTTCAAAAGGTTATGGTTCCCGTTGGATCTGAGCAAAGACCCATCGTGGAGTATGTGATCCGTCTTCTAAGATTTCATAAACTGGATGATATCGTATTGATGGTGAATTATAAAGCGAATCAGATCATTAATTATTTTGATAATGGTTCTCGTTTCAAAGTAAATATCACTTTTCTTCATGATAATCCTAAATTTGGTGGTACTGGTGGAGCTCTTCTCAATGCGTTTTTTTCAGGTACTATAAGTGAAGATGAAACACTTCTCATTTATTATGGTGACATCATTTCAAATATTAACCTCTCTGAACTTCTTAATCTACACATTAAAACAGACGCTGCTGCTACTGTTGCATTATCTACAGATTTTCCTTTACGAGTTGGTGTTGCTGAGATTATGGATAATGG
This sequence comes from Candidatus Bathyarchaeota archaeon, assembly GCA_030617005.1. Classification (GTDB taxonomy): domain Archaea; phylum Thermoproteota; class Bathyarchaeia; order RBG-16-48-13; genus JAUWWH01. Next base: position 2,449 of record JAUWWH010000202.1, read on the forward strand.
TCAAATCTCAAGGTTTGTAGAGAAACCTCGTCTTGATAAACCTGTTAGTATCGGTATACTCGCTTTAAACGGTAAAGTGGCTCTTAATCACCTAAAGAAGCTCATGGAAAAACAGAGTAATTTAGATATTATGGGTGATCTTCTTCCCCATTTAATAGTTGTTGGTAAACACGTTCAAGCATATACTACAAAAGCTTCATGGTATGATTTGGGTACTATTGAACGCTACGAGAAGTTGGATAATACATTTATTGATGATGAGTTAAGATATCTGTTAGAATAATTTTTTTCCTATAACAGATACTCCACTTTCATAGAACCTTTAGGGTTAGATATTTTATCAGAGATTCCCTGCTTTTTAGTAACTATTTTAAGCCAAAGCGCGCGCTACAAGACAAGGTGGGGAATCGGTAGTAGAACAGTAGTAGTTTTTACGCACGCAAATGATTAGATACATATCGGTAAATTATTTCTTTAAAAAGGTGAAAAATTAAAAATGGACTCTACAAAGTTAGTTATGTTTAGTGACTGGCATTTATTTAATAAACTGACTGCTCAAAATGCTCCATTGAAACTTGGCGTTTATGTAATGAGAATGTCTGGCGTTAAGTGCTTTGGTCGTCTAAGGGGTAAATCAGATATTATATACATTGGTAGGGCTGATAAAAGATCGATTAAAAAAAGATTGCTTGATTATTTTACAGAAAAAAAAATATGAGTTTAAATATGGTTACATACGTACCAGTTTTCGACTTTGATTTATTCTTAGACTAATAAGGATTTAACGCTTGCGAAGATTTAT
>JAUWWH010000121.1 GCA_030617005.1 Candidatus Bathyarchaeota archaeon
AGTAGATCATGAAGATATACGCTGGGAAGCATAAATAAGAAGTAGGTAATGGATTTTCAAACTTCTTCGTCCTCGTCGTCTAGCAGGCCTTCATCTTCCTCGTCGTAGTAGAGGAGTATCTCGTCCTCGAGGAGCTCATCCTCATCCTCGTCGGGAAGATACTCCGGACTAGCTATTAATAACACGAAGGCAAATAAGAGGCCGAAGAGGATCCAAAGCATCCATCGTCACCCGTGCGTGCGCACGTATTATGCTAAGGGGGTTAAAGTAAGAACCTCATTTTCAGTGATTTTTGAGATGGTTTCTAATACTTCGTTTTTTATTGTAAAATATATTATTTGCCATCCCTTTTTTGACAGTTTTTCTAATAATCTTACCTGTGATTTTAGTCTGTTTGGGTCAGATGATAGGAATGCATCGTCCATTATGAAGAATCCGGGTGAACCTTCTAGAATTTTTTCGCCTAAGGCGACTCTAATTGCTAGATACAACTGATCTCGTGTACCTTTGCTAAGTTTTGATACGTCTAGAGTCTCTCCTGTAGGTCGTTCCACAATAATTGTCTTTGAGTCAATGTCATATCTAAGATCTGAATATCTGCCGTTTGTAGTTTCTTTGAAGATCTCAACTGCCGAGCTTTCCTTGCTAAATAGTTCAGTGATTTTCTGTTCTTCCTCGGTTTCAAGTTCTTGGAAGAGCTTGATCGCTTCAACAGCTGAAACTTTATCTAACTCAATTCTATCTCGTAAATTTTCTAACCAGGGCACAACTCGTTCTAATGCTTCAAGGTTGTCAACGATCAGGTCAAGTTCACTGCCCATAAACCATGAATAATCCAAGTCTATAATGAGAGATCCAAAGTCTTCGAGTTTATCTCTATGGTCTGTCAATAGACCATCTATGTCATCTATTCGTTCCTGAATTGCTCTAATCTCTTCTTCGATCCGAATATATTCCGATTCAGAGTATTCGATCGTAACGCTGTGATCAATTTCCTTCTCCAACTTGACTAGCGAATGTGATGCTTGTGAGATTATTTCATCGGTCTCACTTGTTTTTACCTCGAAGAAGGATCTCACGACTTCTTGCTTTCCATAAAGTGTCTTTCTTGTAGTCTCATTTGCATCGGTGATTATCTCCAGGTCAGAGTTTATACCTGAAACCGTGTCTGATTCAATTTCAAGTTGTCGTCCTATTGAGAATATTTGCGATTCTAGTTGTTCAGCCTCGTATAGAAGTGAATTTTTATTATTCATTTGGTACATTTAATAAGCGACTCCAACTACGAATAAGACTGGTGCAAGATACCCAATAGTTGGTATTAACGAAAAACAGGCAAGAATGAAAGTTAACGCTCCTAGGCCAAGCGATGATAATAATAATGTCTTATAGAGATCGAGTTTTCGCTGAATCTCCACTTTATTGACGGGATTCCCTTCGTGATTAGCAATTAGACCTTTTAACTCGGTAATTTCATCCGTTGAAATCGCCTTGAATTCCGTGTTAGCCTCTACAAGATCGCTATAATCGGCTTGAATTTTTTCAAATTCATGTTTACTCTTTGCCTTATCAAGGGTAGCCATCTGGTTCCGGTATGACTCTTGGCTTGATTTCGTTCTCATTAATTCAAGTTCTAACTCTTCAACTTTCTCTTCCCGTGCTTCTCCGATGTATGCCTTAATCTCTGAGATCAACTTACGAGCATTTGTAAAAACAGATTTTGCATAATTGGTTACTTTAGAATTGGCTAGTTGATCACCACCATCAGTAAGTCTACCGTTGACCTTTAGAGCTTTGATAATACGTCTAAGATCAGCAGATCGAAGACCCGTGAGTCTGTCCTGAGTTCGTTCATAAAACTCCGTTTCCGCTGAAATCTGCAGATCGGCATCCCTGATACAGAAAATATTCCTCAATTCTTCTGAGTTGATTTCCGTTATAAATTCTAAGGTTTCTTCATCGGTGAGCTTGATCTCTTCTCCGTTCTTTTCAATTATTATATACCCAGAAGGCTTCTCCTCAACTCTTCTTAGAGATGAATGAAAACTGGTTCCCCCGATTAACATTTTCATAACGGCGTCTATTAGAAGGGTTTTACCTGATTCATTTGAACCGTGTATTAAATAAACGCCTTCGTCAAATTCTTTATTGAATTTTGGTAATGGGCCATAATGTTGCAGGTTGATTTCTTTGATTCTCATACGATTTTCCTCCCTGCAAGCATCTCAGAGAATACATCAATCACTATTTTCTTGAGGTAATCTGTATCCACACCCTCAAGGGCGATTATTTTTTCTTCAAATCGTTTATACAGACTATGTGAAAGCACGTTTTCTACATTCTCATAATCATTTACGATTTCCAAGCCCATGCATATGGCGATTAATTTGTTGCTGAACTCTGTTTCATCCATTTCTCCAAAGCCATCGACTTTGACAGAGAGCGTACAATTCATTTCATCGAATTGTTTTTTCCAGTCTTCGATACTTTTCAACGATTCTTCTTCGTTGCCAGGGAAAATCAACACTGTTTTTACGTCGTAGAAATGAGTGTCCAGTGGGACTCGCGTGATAGAATTGGCCTCTGTATCTATCAGGGCAGCTTGTCTCTGACCTATTTCTCCTTTTGAGATTGAAACGGGTGATCCTGGGTATACAAATTTCTTGCCTTCGCCAAGCTCTTTGACATAGTAATCTTTATGGAAATGGCCACCTAGGACAACGTCATATCCTAGAGAGGCTAACATTGGACTTGACACGGAACAATATTTTCTTTCCTCCTCTTCACCAAAATCTGATGAAGAGTAGCCAATATCCAAGGTACAATGTATTAACAGAGCATTGAATCTGTCCTTATCAACTGCAGCTCTAAGTTGAGTATATCTCTCATCAGTTAATGTTTCCGTGTAGGGGAGGGCAATAATATTGACATCATCGTAGGATATTATTTCAAATGGCTGCTTGGTGACCATTTTGAGGTCGCCAAAATCTAGGTTACGGGTATAGGCGATTTCGTCATGGTTACCCGATATTGAGATTACGTCGAAGTCAAGACCAGAGAATATTTTTCTTAGCTCTGTTCGCATCTGCTCAACGTCTTGTGGTTTGTGAAACATATCACCGCCAATGGTTAAGAGGTCAACAGACTTGGTTTTACATGTCTCAATAAGACAATTTAATGCGTCAAGAGTGTGTTCCTTTTCCTGGTTAAGATGTAAATCTGATGTGTGAAGTATTCGCATATTTTTTGTTTTTCTCCTTGACTCTTATGTGAGACCTCGTCCTAATAGGTGATTTATGTATTATGGATATCAGATCAATATCTGCGAGTGCGCATTCATGAATATTAGTAAACTTTAAGCAGTGATACACCACATTTTATGCGCGTGCGAGAAGCCTCCGATGGCCATCGCGTAGGTGATGTATGTGAACGAGCGCCTGGTGACATCGACCGTCGTGGATGCCCTGAGCAGGAATGGGGCTCTCTACGTGGATGATCTCTACAAGTCGATCCACAATGTGCACAGCGGAATAGAGAAGGGGGCCTTTGAGGAGATCCTCATGCTCATGGAGCTCCATGCACTCATCAGGGTCTACACGATGCCCCGGGGGAAGCGTAAGGCAGAACTCACCAAGACCAAAGCATTCTCACGCAGCTTTTAATCGGTGATTCTCTGTCAGGATTTTTGCGTCTTTAACTTTTTTCAGTTTCTAATTTCTTTGTTATTGCTATAAGTTCATTCACCAACCCTTTAGCTTCGTCGCCATAGTGACCCCACACTTCGGTTACTCCCGATAAAATAGTTTTCACCGTGTCTTTTTGCAGTTCATAGAAAGCCGGGTTTTCACGAAGCATGGTCGTCAAGTTGCTAACCTGTTCGAGTACGCTAAGAGCCCTCTTCGAGCCACTCTTTTCTATTTCAATGGTCACCTCAGCCGATTTTGAAAAGAAACCAGAAGGCGTTTGAATACCAACCAAGAACTCTGTTTCAGGTTCTATACTAAATGAAAACTCTCTGATACCTTTAACTTGAGTGAGTTCTGTGTGAGGACCGACTATTTGAACAGTTACTGGGTTATTTGACGTTAATCTTATGGTTACATTTCCCCTTAATTTGGATTTATCCCGTATTTCCTGCCTAGCGTCTTTTTCTATCATGAAACTCTTTATTGTTTTTGAATAAACATAATCTATGGATAAGCTCAATTTTTGTAACCCAATAATTCAGTTATTCTGACCTAATATTTAAGGGTGATGCGCCCCCTTCAAAGTTGCGCTCGTTCAACATTTTAGAACAGCTGTTCTAAAACATGGTATTATCTTAGACTGGTTGTCAGTTAAGGAGAACTCGAATGAGTTTGGAAAGATATGGACGAAGGTGAAAAAAGTTTGAAAGTTAAGTTAAGTACGATTAAGCTGAGCTTGGTGCTTGCGCTAATATTGGTCACAGCTTATACTTTTGCAGCCATAAACGCATTTCAGAATCAGGCACATGAAACAGAACCCAACAATGTTGAC
>JAUWWH010000112.1 GCA_030617005.1 Candidatus Bathyarchaeota archaeon
AAAACATGACTAAAAATGGAAATAGGGATATATAAGGACGGGTGTAGTTCCTAAAATTTGTCCTTTGATGTCTTCACAGTTAGGAGGTTAATTCTGCTCGTTTGAGGATGAGCTTCCATTCCCTATCAAGGTGTTCCTGTATGTCCTCTATTATGTCCATTCTCTTGGGGTTGAATAAGTGTCTGAACCTTCCCTGTAGTTTCAAGTACTCTTCAACAGGTTTCTTCTTCTCTGGTCTCTTAACATATCTCATACTTGGTGTACTTACCCGGTATTCTCCTGCTTCACATTCCCATAGAGGGAAAATACATGTTTCAATAGCGAGTTTAGCTAACTTAATTGTCATATCTGTCGGATACCTCCACCCTCTTGGGCATGGTGATAAGATGTGGAGGAACGCGGGGCCCTCAACCTTTAGGCCTTTCTCAACCTTTAGCATAAGGTCTCGCCAGTGGGAGGGTGATGCTGTCGCAACGTATGGTGCATTGTGTTCAACCATAATTCGTGCAATTGGCTTCTTCCATTGGATTTTACCTGGAATGACACTTCCAGCTGGTGACGTCGTCGTTGACGCTGCGTGTGGGGTTCCTCCACTTCTCTGTATTCCTGTATTCATGTACGCTTCATTGTCATAGAGTACATGAAGGTAATCATGTCCTCTCTCAAAAGCTCCGCTGAGTGCTTGCAATCCAATGTCATAGGTTCCTCCATCCCCTGAAAAGGCTATGACATGAGGTCTTTTCTTAAGCATCCCCTTCCTCTCATACACCTTCATCATGGATTCTATTCCACTTGCATTCGCGGCTACATTCTCAAATGCTGTGTGTAACCAAGGAACCTTCCAGGATGTGTAGGGATAGATGGTTGTAGCTACTTCAAGACATCCAGTTGAGATAGTGATGATCGGTTTATCATCTAAGACTTTCAAGACCTGTCTGACGATGATGGAGGCTGCACATCCTGCACAGAGTCGATGTCCAGGGGCAAGAAGCTCTTCCTTCTTTGCTAAATCTTTTAATTTCATTGACATATTATCGAACTCCTAAAAATTTGACATTTTCCTCTACTTGTCCAGTTTTCAAGATGTTTCTTAGATCCTCGTATACCTTCTTTATGAGTTTGGGAGTAACATCTCTTCCTCCTAAACCATAAATATAGTTAACAATAAACGGTCTTTCATTACAATCATAAAGTATTGATCTTAATTCGTTAAATACGGGTCCACCGATTGCGCCGTAACCCCCGCTTCTATCAAGGACAGCTACTGCTTTCACGTTTCGTAGAGCAGTTTTTAATTCATTAGCAGGGAAAGGTCTAAACGCTTTCAATCGTATAACTCCAACTTTAACCCCTTTAGTTCTGTATTCGTCTACTACAGTTCTAATTGTACCAGCTGTCGATCCTAAGCAGACGATAGTTAGTTCAGCGTCTTCATGTTCATATGGTTGTAGGAGTCCATCTCCATATTTTCTTCCAGAAACTTGAGCAAATTCATCATTGACCTCATAGATAACTTGCTTTGCATTCTTTATAGCCTCTTCCTGCTGTCTTTTATGTTCAAAATAGTAGTCAAATAAGGCCAATGGACCCATCGTTATCGGGTTTTCCACATCAAGTTTATATGCGACTTCTCTACCCATCACATTAATCTTCGGAATTCTCCTTCGACCGACGAACTTATCAACTACATTATCGGGTAAGACAGAGACATTCTGCAGTGTGTGGCTAACAATGAATCCGTCAAACATTACCATACAAGGTAATTGAACAGTTGGGTACTCAGCTATCTTGAAGGCTTGAATTACAGTATCATACACCTCTTGTGGATTCTCCGCATAGAGTTGGATCCACGAAGAATCCCTCTCTGCCATACTGTCACTATGATCTGGGTGGATATTGATAGGACCACTCAATGCTCGATTGGCAACGGTCATCACTATTGGTAACCTGTGACTCGCTGCTACGAAGACCATTTCATGCATGAGCGCTAACCCAGCTGAAGCAGTTGCTGTGCAGACTCTTCCACCAGCTGCAGCTCCTCCTATACACACTGACATTGCACTGTGCTCGCTTTCCACAGTCACGAATTCTGTTTCCACTTCACCATTCGCTACATATTCGGAGAACTTTTCCACTATTATCGTCTGTGGTGTTATCGGATAAGCGGATAGCAAGTCCACATTACATTGCTTAAAAGCATATGCAGCAGCCTCATCGCCATTTAGTCCAATCATTTTCTGTTTAACACTCATCTCAATCACTCCTTAACCATCTCTATTGCGCTAACGGGGCATTCCTTTGCGCATATTCCACATCCTTTACAATAATCATAATTAATGGTTATTTTCTCTCCATCCCAACTAATACTGCTGTCTGGACAATATATGTGACAAATCAGGCAGTTAGTACACTTATCCGAGTCAAGAATAGGTCTGCTTGACCTCCAATCACCTGTTGAATACTCATCAGATGATTTCCAACAGACTCCTCCTATAGGTATACTTTTCCATCCCAATTCTACCTGTTTCTTACTCATTTAAAATCGTCTCATTATATGCTCTTTTTATCACTTTAATATTCAATTCTCCGATCTTCCCCCGAAATCTCCTCTTCGTCGCTTCCATGAGACTCTCAAGTTTAACAATTCCTGTAGCCTTAATAGTAGCACCAAGCATAGCTGTATTCGGTATGTCTCTTCCCAAAACTTCAATGGATATATCTGTAGCTGGAATCACCCAAATCTTTCTTCCAACAATTTTTTGTTCCTTCCGAATCATCTCTGGACTTCTCCGCTCATTCACAATCAAGGTTCCATTTTCAGGTAATCCATCAAGCACGTTAACTGTTCTTAATATCGTTGGATCTAAAACTACGACTATCTCAGGTTCATATACGCCACAATGGAGATCTATCTGTTTGTCGCTTATCCTTGTAAAAGCTCTTATCGGCGCTCCCATCCGTTCAGGACCAAATTCGGGGAATGATTGAACATGTTTTCCTTCAAGAAGGGCGGATTGAGCCATTAACAAACTCGCTGTCCACGCGCCCTGTCCACCCCTTCCATGCCACCTAATCTCATACAATGTTTAACTCATCTCCAAGGTAAATAAAACTAATTTATTGTATTTCAATAAAGGATTGTTTTAAATGTATTGATTTTATTCACATTAAAATCGTAGAAATTCAATATTTCGCATTATTCGATTTTTACCTAAATCTGTTAGCCTAAGAATCTTTATGGTTTGCATATTCATAGTTTGACCTCTCTCTTCTAATCTCCCTTAGGCACTAAAAAATATGTAATATTTATTGATTTTTTTTCTGTCTTAGATAAGCTAGTATTTAGATGAGGAATTGAGAATCATTCCTTCTTTAGCTTCTCTGAGTGAACTGATTATTGTGCTATTGTATAATTTTTCTCCGTAATTTTACCATTTATATATGTACCCTGCCAGATGATTCTGGTGGGTACACCGACGCTTCCCGCTCTTATAGAAGAGTAATCTGCTTTAATTTCGTACTCAGGATTCGATACAACGGGAAAGGTTATCTCGATTATCCATCCACTGTTTGTATAGCTATAGTGTTCGTTACCTATGGATCCTCCTGTCTCATTTCTTCCCCCAGACCAAGTTAGATGTATTAGTAAATCAACTGTTTTAGGATGATATCTTTTAATATGATCTATAGCTAAATCTCTGACTAGAAGAATATAATTTATGTTAAGACTCCATAGTCCTAAAATGGTTATGGTAATAATGGGGATGCTCACTAAAATATATATTATTGTTCTATTTTTCCTTAAAAAAGTGATATTATCTTCTTCCATAGCTCTTCAACATGTATGTTCCTAAAGCATTTTATAATAGTATCTCTACAATTTACGCTAACATGCTCACTGTCATAATCTTAATCATTCTAATAAGTCTCATTACAGCTCTCCTCCTCAAAATAAACTATAAAGCAGAGCAAAAGATCCTTTGTCCCTTCTGTCAATTAGAATTCGTTGCAAATCTTTTCATTTTAGGATCTTCAATACTAATTACCTGTCCCTTCTGTCATAAATGGCTCTCTGTTACGAAATTCCAAGATAAATATATTGTTCGAAGACTCTTCGCCTGAATACATGCTCTTTCTCACATCAAAGAACTAAAGCATTAACCTTTGAATACTTACCCCTAAGATTGTGAAGAAGGCGATGATTACACATATAACGATCACTGTTTGGTGTTCACTCAATCTTTTGTAGTGCAGTATCATAGTCCTGAGACTTCTAATACGCTTGGAGTATAGTAACCCATTTTCATCCATTTCAGTATCTGCTTTATCATGGATGATGTAGTTAGAGTAGAGGATGAGTAAAGAGTTGAATATAAAGGGAATTAATGATACAAGGAGGGTGGTCTTTACGTTCATGAGAGCAGCGTACACTGCTAAGGTTAAACCTATTGAGAAACTTCCGATGTTACCGATGAAGGCTTTTCCTCGATAACTTATGTATCCTAAAACTAATAAACAAAAAATCGGAACTATTGACAGCAGTACATTTCCTCCATCCTCAGAGGCCATGGTCAATCCGATTAAAACAATTAAACCGGTTAGAGACTCCAAACCATTCAATCCACCCAATTGATTGTAGACATTAGTCGTTATAGTTACTATTAATGG
>JAUWWH010000203.1 GCA_030617005.1 Candidatus Bathyarchaeota archaeon
ATATATAATCACTAGTAACTCATAATCCTAAAAAATGAATTATGAAATATCGAGTGTTAATCTCCACATCGCCAGTGGGTGATACATTTTATTGAATCTTAACGTGCAAGAAAATATGTAAGTGTCTGATTAGCAAGAGACGGGTTTAGGCATTCAGCAGATTAGGAAATATTATGCAAATTATAATTGGCTTGCTATCTATCTATAGAGATCTTTATTATTCATTGACCGACGAAGAATGGGAAAAGCTAATGAATGATTGTAAACGAACTTCTCTAAGAGTCGGTCTATTAGTTGTCTATAACACTCAAGTTGACCCCTTCATTGAGCTAGGATATCGTCCTGGAATCTGGAACATAAGGAGATACTGTGATTTCAACGGTATATACTAATATTTGAAGAGAAAAGAGGGTAATTGCAATGAAACATAATCTACAATCACCATATTTCTAAAAGGAAAAATGGTGAATGTTAAAAAGATTTTATTCCATATCAAAAATTTTTCCAGGGTTTAAAATGTAGTTTGGATCAAAGAGTCTCTTAATTCCTTTCATGAGCATCATTTCTTCTTTTCCTATGCCTATCAAAAAGAAATTTTTCTTTGCTAAACCTATGCCATGCTCACCTGAGATCGTCCCTCCGAATGTTACTGCAGTTTCATAGACTTGTTTCATAGTCTTTGGCTATTTTTTTTTCCACTCTTCATCGCTGAGTTTGTCTTTCATGAGATGGAGGTGTACGTTACCGTCTCCTGCGTGACCGAAACCCATAATTCTGACTCCGCATTTTTCGGAGATTCTCTTCACTTCTTTCATGTAATCTGCGACAGTACTTGGTGGAACCACGGTATCCACTAGCTTTACAGTCTTATTTTGTACTAGAGCTTCGTAGAAACGCCCTCTCAAATCCCAAATTTTATCTTGAGCTTCCTTCGTATCGGCTATAAATACATCTGAAGCATTATTTTCCATACAGATCTCTGCCACTGCCTCCCCCACTTCTAATAATTCATCTTCTTTTTCTCCATTAATCCTCAAGATGAGATAAGCCTCTGCTTCGTGGTGAGGCATAGTTTTACCTAAATGTTCCTCAGCAAGTAAGAGCGGTTCCCTCTCCAAGAATTCTATAGCCGTCGGTGTAATTTTTCTCCGAATAATTTCAGGTACGGTTTTTATAGCGTCATGGAGATTAGGGAAGGGTACATATAGCGTAATAAAGAGTTTTGGAAGCTTGATCAATTTTAATATGATTTTAGTTACGGCGGCGAGAGTTCCTTCAGAACCTATTATGAGGTGCATGAGCTCATAACCTGTTGATCGTTTAATCGTCTTACCCCCCAGCTTTAAGATCTTTCCTGAGGGGAGAACCGCCTCTAAACCGAGTATGTAACCCCTTGTATTTCCATATTTAACTCCATTCATACCCCCTGCATTAGTACAGACATTTCCTCCGATAGCTGAACTCTTCTCTCCTGGATCAGCAGGATAGAATAATCCTTTTCTCTCAAGCTCTTCTCTTAAATTTAGGAGGACAACTCCAGACTCCACCACAGCTACTAAGTTTCCCTCATCAATCTCCAGTATTTTATTCATGTCTTCAAAACTCATTAAAATTCCTCCTAAGAGAGGTACAGCACCGCAAGAGAGACCGGTTCCTTGACCTCTAAAGGTGACAGGTATTCTCTTTTCGTTTGCTAAGGAAAGGGTTTTCGAGACTTGCTCTGTGTTTTGAGGCTTGACAACTATTTCGGGGAAGGCTTTAAATTTTGAGGCTGATTCATCATGGGAATATTTATCCATGGAGTCCATATCTGTTAAAACATTCTTTGCTCCCACTATCTTCTCAAGTTCAGTCACTACTTCTCCCGTTACTTTGGTGTATTTCATCATTTCATAACACCTTTTCTCATTTTTTCATAAACTTAATAATCTCAGGGAGAATCTCATAAAGATCTCCTACAATGCCATAATCCGCGACTTTGAAGATAGGTGCTGAAGAATCTGAGTTTATGGCTACTATTACATCTGAAGTCTGCATTCCTGCTAAATGTTGCACCGCACCAGAGATACCGCAAGCTATGTAAAGTTTGGGTCTAACCGTTTTTCCACTTAAACCCACTTGATGTTTGTAGGGTATCCACCCTTCATCTACTGCAAGTCTACTCGCCCCAACAGCTCCACCTAAAGCATCCGCAAGCTCTTTAAGAAGCTTGAAACCTTCAGGGTTACCTAACCCCTTCCCACCTGACACGATTATTTCAGCCTCAGTTATGTTTTTCTCTTCTTTTGCCATGAATACTTTTCTTGGTGATGTTCTATCGATGAGTGTTCTCTCAACTTTCCTGACTATGATTTCTCCTGAAAAACCTGGGATTTTCTTCGCTCTATTCATTATCTTATATCGTACCGTAGCCATCTGTGGCCTATTGTTAGGTGTAATAATGGTTGCCATGACGTTTCCCCCAAAAGTAGGCCTTGTTTGGAGAAGATTACCTTCCGAATCTATATCCAACCCAGTACAGTCTGCTGTCAATCCAGTTCTCAATTTTGTAGCTATTCTCGGTGCTATTGACCGTCCTATCGATGTAGCACCTATTAAGAATATACTGGGCTTTATTTCTTCCACGAGTTCAGTTATAATATCGACATATGGATCATCCCTGAAATTAGTGAGGACTGAGCAATCATAGAAGTAGACTTTATTTACTCCGTAAGTAACTATTTCCCTCACCTCAGCCTCCATTTTACTACCTAAGATGACGCATTCAAGTTCCTCTTCAAGTTTATCAGCTAACTCCTTACCCTTTCCAAGTAATTCATACACAACTTCAGAGATCTTACCCTCTTGTTCACCGAAGACGAGGACACCGCTATAATCGGAGAGATCCCTCTTCCTTTCCTTCACTTCAAGCATTATGGCTTCTACTGGACAGGTTTGTATACAAGCTCCACAAAGGTTACAATTTTCACCTATCATAACATGCTTATTAACTATGGAAATGCAGCTGATAGGACAGATGTTGACACATAAACCACATTCAGTGCACTTATCCCCAATAATTCTTATTCTCGCCAGCTACAAGACCTCCCTTAAAGTATCTTTCTCTCCTTCAATTTGCTGATGAGCTGCTCAACTTGTCTTCTTGGGTTTCCATGAAGCATCTCTCCGCCTGAGCGAGGTGGAGGGTGAAAGACTCTTATTACTCGGGTTGGTGAATCCTC
>JAUWWH010000061.1 GCA_030617005.1 Candidatus Bathyarchaeota archaeon
CTTAGCATGATTTCTCAAGCTTTCAGTACCCTTATGCTTGGGTACAAGGCTTAAAAACTCTTGAATCTTCTTAATTTTCTCTTGAGGTCTTTTTGCTAAAGCAACTTCTTGCTATTTATGTAGAGCTTCTCTCGGAAGATTAGTAACCATGTGTTAAACATCCAACTAAAATTAATGTAATAAAGGTATTATTTATCTTTCGATGAACTCTGAATAAATAGACTCTAACAAGAGAAATAAAGTTATCACTTCAAACAAAAAGGCTTAATTCAGACCCGTATCCTCAATAAAAATATTGGGCCGGTAGTTCAGTGGAATGAACGCCGTCCTCGCACGGCGGATGTCACGGGTTCAAATCCCGTCCGGTCCACCAAATATTAAATAATATAAAGACTGTATCGAGATCCTATTTTGGTACTATGAAACAGCCATGGAAACTATTAAATGATCTATGAAACCTTTTTTGAAGACTCTTTAAAATCTTAACTTAATTCATGAGCACCTAAATTAGATCCCTTTAAAGAAATTTTTTGGGTTATCCACAAAAAGGGTTTTTATGGTTTCTTCGGGGACACCCATATCTCGAAGCTGAGTGAAGACCATCTTCTTCATGTAAAGTTTTCCATAAGGATTCTGATGTTTTCTTACTTCTGGTGAGATATCTGGAAACTCAGCCATAATTCGCACAAATGTATGATCATGGGAAGGAAGAAGTCTATGAGCGTATCCAGCATCTATCAATGTTTTTATCGTCATTGTGCGGACTGATGGACTTAAAGTGCTTCCGGGTAACGGTCTAGACCAAGATAGCATCCCTGTTCTAAAAGCCACATGAGGTACTCAATATCGGTGGTATCATTTGAATGGTCTAGTTTGACTCTTCTTAGATCCACACCTTCTTCCTTAAGTATTACTATTTGTTGCCTGCCTACTTGGCCTGGTGAATAGGAATGTAACATAATGGGAATACCAGTTTGAAGATGAGCTCGTGCTACACCACGCAGAATATTCTCCTCTATAGGCTTCACACCTGAAATGTCACTTGCATCCTTGAGTATTCCAGCCCTTATATCTGAACCAGCAATACCTTCTCGAATATCGCAGATGAACAGTTCTGCAAATTGATCAGCTGAGACTCCATCAAAGTAAGGAGGTATGTCCAGCCACCACCCGGTGGTAGCGACGATGTTGATACCGCTTCGACGAGAAGCTTCAGCTAGTATAGATATGTTTCGACCTAGGTCAAGGGTTGTAGCATCAATGATTGTGTCTATCCCTCCCTCTTTGGCTTGAGTTAATCCGTTGACAATTCGGTTCATATAATCTTTGCCGAAAAGTATAGGATAGTTTAGAGGAATACCTGCTGATGAGACTATGAGGTGTTCATGCATGAGAGTGAAACCGAGGATGGAAGTGTTAATGGGACCAAGAACGGTGTTCACTCCTGTCATAATTTATAGAATTGATGTCTTGAGAATAAAAATCCTTCGTAAAGTGGATATTCGATAACAATCGTTACTGTGATACGGGAAAGTATTCTAAAGAAATTATTTTTTTTCAGCGAAATCGATAAGATGTTTTGGTACCACAAGGATGCCTCTGAGTTTTGTTGACTTTTTTACATACAATATATCGCACTTCGTTTGTTTGAGACCCTCAATCAAGCTCTAATAGATACAATAGTCAAGGAGCTTCATTAGAAGACTAAAGCGGTATATTGGACAGCACAGTGTGATAGCTCGGAGACTATATGAATTACCCCAAAAAAGGGAATGACGGTATAAGCTATTGTAAAAGGGTTGGTAACCCAGAGGAAAGATGTGCATATGCTCACATAACAAAAGATTTTATTACCTTTTTCATCAAAATTATATATTAAACCCTTTACCAAAAATTTACAACTAAATAGTGGGTGGTAAAGTTGACGGTCAATCGCATTATGAGTTGGAAGGAATATAGGAAACTCACCCTAGAATATAAACCTGAAACAATCTATTACTCTAGGGATCCCCATCCTTTAAGAAAGCCACCCTGGGGACTGAAATTGATATTCTACCATGGATTCAATGGTTATGTTTTCACTGATTATGCCGAGGGAAACGCGCTGCATAAGACAAAGATCCCAATTAGAGGAATGAATGAAAAAGAGATTCCCCTTCTGGTAGAGGACATCAAAAGCTTCCTTCATTCCCAAATAGGAAGAATAAACGTTTCCCCCATATGGTTTGTTAGCTAACAATAAACAATCGAAGAGTGTTAAGATGCCGTTACTTGGTTGAAAAAATTTGAGATGTGAGATTATGAAGGACGTCTGATGATGATAAAAAAGCTGTGGTTTCCCACAATATTTTTAGATGTGTTACTGTTGCAAGGGAACCTATATGTGTTTAATTTCTGTCCCCACGGAGTTTTAGAAGTTAGAGAAGATGAAGTCTCCGTCGTTAATCCCTTAGGATGTATTTACGATTGCTCAGCATACGCTGATTTATGTCCAAAAGATGCTATAATCTTCCTAAGTAAAGAGATAGCATCTGGATCGATAAAAAAGAAAGCGTTATTACAGAGTCATTTGTAAAGGTTGTGGAAAAAAATTCTTAACGGATAGAAAAACTGAGTACTGTTTTGACTGTGATAAGTTACATGAAGCTTAGCAGATACATGTGAACGAATTTAATGATTACTCTACACTGATCAATATAAAATAGTTAATACGGTTTACTTGGCAAATATGAATTTGGAATCATTACCCGATGAAGCAGCGGAGAAGGGTGAGGTTGCCAACGAGGATGTGGATCTAGTCCGATCCACCATTTTTAAGTGTGAAACCTTTCACATTCTAATTCTACCTACTTTTTATCTACCATTCTTAGTTTCCTTTATAGTTGGCAAAGCGAACAGTTCAGAAGCTCATGTTTTGATAACATGATCGTTTGAAAGATGAGAAATACTAATGTTTTGTCAAGTCAAACTTAAATTGTTTTCTTACTGGGATATGTAGTTTTAAAATTCTTAATTTCAATTGCAGGTTCTCTGAATTGCATCATATAGAGTTGGTGATATATCCCATCTTTTTCCATAAGTTCTTTATGATCACCTTCTTCAACAATCTCCCCATCTTTTAATACGATAATTCTATCTGCTCTTCTTACTGTTGAGAGTCTATGAGCAATAATGAATGCTGTTCTATTTTTCAGAAGCTGTTCTAGACCCTGTTGGATGATTAGTTCTGTGTATGGGTCAACGCTTGATGTGGCCTCATCAAGAATGATGATGCGTGGATTTACAAGTAGGGCTCTTGCGAAAGATATGAGTTGTCTTTGTCCTACTGAGATGTTTGAGGACCCTTCTCGAATCTTAGTATCATACCCTTCAGGGAGGCGTTCAATGAAGCTATGTGCGTTAACACTTTTTGAAGCACTTATAACTTCTTCATCAGTCGCGTTCATCCTTCCGTATCGAATGTTCTCCCGTATTGTTGTGGGGAATAGAAATGTGTCTTGAAGGACGATCCCCATCCCTTGTCGTAAAGATTTGAAAGATAGCTTCTTTATATCATGACCATCGATATAGACCGTGCCTTCTTGAGGGTCATAGAATCTACTTAGAAGTTTGATCAGGCTACTTTTCCCTGCACCAGTATGACCAACGATAGCAATGGTTTGGTTTTGGTTAACCTTGAGGTTAATCTTTTTTAAGACCGATATCTTTGGATCATATCCAAAGGTGATATCTTTATATTCGACTATACCTTTCATGTGCGAGATTTCAATTTTTTTCTCATGTTCTTGAACTTCGATAGGTGCATCTGATAATTCTACAATTCTTTCCATACTCGCCATTGCTGATTGGTAATCATTATAGAACATCGCTATTTCGCTGATGGGGCGGAAGACTCTCATAAGGTAAAGGGTGAAACCAAATACTATACCAACTGTAATTGTGCCTGCGATTACTTCATTAACGCTGAACCATAAGACGATGCATGTGACGATGGCGATGATGATTTGTATTCCTATATTAAATGATGCCATTAAAAATGATGCGGAGATATTGGCTTGTAGGTTCTCAACATTCACTTTATCGAACTCTTGACTGGTTTGGCTCTCTCTTGTAAGAGATTGAATGACTCGTATCCCTGATACACTCTCTTCCAGTCTCGTTGTAACTCTTGCAATTCCCCTCCGAGTTCTCATGAAGGCTTGACCTGATTTACTGTGGAAGAGGAAGATTGGTAAAATAAACAGGAGAAGTGTTGCAAGCGTAATCAAAGTTAATTTGATATTCCAAGTAAACATGATAATTATGTAACCCACCAGGGATATTATGCTGGTTATGCTTGTCGGGAGCATTCGTAAAAAGACGTCGCCAAGCGCTTCTACGTCGTTAGTTATCCTTGACATGATGTCTCCAGTCTCTCCTTCTGCAAAGAATCTGACTGAAAGTTCTTGGAGGTGTTTCATCAGGTTATTTCGAATATCATAAACGACTTTATGTCCCAACCAATTTAAGAGGAAAGTCTGTCCGGATGTTGCTAACCAGTTAATAATTGCTAAAGCTAAGAAGAGTAGACAATAAAATGTGACTCCTGTTATTTGTTCATCAATTGAAAGACCTAGCTCTGACGGTGAAATGAGGTATTTATCAATCATAAGTTGTGTGATATACGGTTGCAACATGCTCGTGATTGTGATACTGATGAGTGATATAATAAGCAGGATTAGACGGGTTTTATACTGTAAAACGTATTGAAGGAGTCTATTGAATAACATGGAGTCAGGTAAGTTCCTTTCAAACTTCTCTTCCTCAAGATATTTATGACCTCTAGAACGACGATGCCCATGTATATGTACGTGTACACCCATTCTTATTTTCCTCCAGAACCCTTTTTATCAACTTGAACGAAAAGCTCTTCTTTTGGAGCGAATTGAGTCTCATATATCTGAGAATAGATACCTCTTAAAGCCAAGAGCTCTTTATGAGTCCCGATCTCTTCAATTTTACCATTATCCAATACGATTATTCTATCGGCATTCTTTATAGTTGATAGTCTTTGTGTAATCACGAAGGTTGTCCTATCTTTGCGTAGTTCATCGAGAGCTTTTTGTATCTCATGTTCAGTTTTAGTGTCAACGAAGGATGTTGAATCATCTAATATCAAGATCCTTGGATCCCTTAAAAGAGTCCTTGCAATTGCTATTCTCTGTCTCTGTCCACCTGAGAGAGTGATCCCTCTCTCACCAACAATCGTATCATAACCTTCTGGGAAAGACATTATAAATTCATGAGCTTGAGCTAATTTCGCTACTTCAACAATTTTCTCCATTGTAGCATCTGGTTGTCCAAATGCAATATTTTCCTTAATCGTTGTTGAGAACAAAAATATATCCTGTAGGACGATACCAACTTTGCTACGGAGAGATTTTAAGGTTACATCTCTAATCGGATAATCATCTATGGTAATTGTTCCCTCAATTACGTCATAAAATCTAGGGATTAAATAGATTAATGAACTTTTTCCCGATCCTGTGGCTCCGAGAATCGCTATCGTTTCACCTGGCTTAACTAGAAAGTTAATATTTTTTAGTACAGGACGATCTTTAATGTATTCAAAGGTCACATCACTAAACCTAACTTCTCCTTGTATAGGAGGTAATTGAATCGCGTTTGGTTCATCTTCAATCTCAGGTTTTGAATCAATGATTTCAAAGACCCTTCTCGCACCAGCCATAGCACGGCTATATAGATTAATGAGCATACCTACAAATCTAACTGGAGTAGTTAACATACCAATGTATTGACTAAATAGAAGTAACGAACCTAAGGAAAGGGTATTTCGAATGATCTCTCCATTTTTAAACCAATACAAAATTGCAGTACCTAGATTTAGAAGAAAACCTGTAAATGGTCGATAGATCGATCTAAGTTTCACTTCCTGCATATTTGCGTTTAAAAACGTATTGTTTACTTCTTTAAAGTTATTCATCTCAAACGGTTCATTCGTAAATATTCTGACAACACTCATACCAACAATATTTTGC
>JAUWWH010000091.1 GCA_030617005.1 Candidatus Bathyarchaeota archaeon
GATATTTTGAAAAAAGAGTGGAACATAAATGTGTAATGAGTGATTACCTATTCCTCAGTACCCGTTTAACCGTGCTGTGTTACTTAGAAATAGTAGTAGGATTATACACATCTTATTTTATATAAATCGTTTCATTATTCTATCTGATTTTAACGGTTGTATGAAATAAAGGGAGAAATGATCCTCTATGTAGGTTGACCGTGCCATCCTAGCTAATTCTAGCTAACTAATTTTGACGGCATATTTGTGCAATTGATTTGTGTATTGGATTTATGAAGTTGAATTGTGTAGTTAATCTTTTCATCATGCACAGGACATTTGATGGAAATAAAAGATTATTTCCCCCCTGCCCGGGCGTGATTAAATCATTTGAGTGAATCATTTGATTAACATTGTTGCATATTGATTTATCATTAGTATTAAGATTATCAATTCTAATTATGTTATTATACCTAAAGTAATATCCTTTTCGTTTAATCATTTTAATATAGTGAATAACTCATACCTTTATATATATTTCTATTTCAGATCACCCTAAAAAGAGGCTGTTTTAAGGGCTGTTTTGTCCTTAAACCCGTTACATTAGCCTGTTTTTTTACTTATAAATGGTCGAAAAAAGGATAATAATTATGGTATTAGGGAAAACGGTTGCTATTTAAATTTAGCTAAAAGGGGTCTAAAGGGGCGTTATTTGGGCTTATTTTCGTTTTCTCTATTCACTTTATTTTCTCACTTTATAATACATATAGTATTTTGTTAGGTTATTATCTTCATTGTAATGAAAGGCGCAACAAAAATCGGAAAGTCGGGAAAAGGTTTATATACTCGTTGCCTGAACAATTTTGCCTTAAAAACGTAAAAAACACGGGTTTAACTATTTAAGGTTATCGGTTAATTTCCTAGATATTACACGTTTATTACAACATGATGATCCGTTTTCTCCGGGTTTTGTGGAATTGCACATTTAACGCAAAAATGTTAAATTTTTTGTTGCTTATTTCAGTTAATTAGGGCGGTTTATCGGATCACTTTTTACACGTTTAAGCATTAGGTTAACTTTTCACTTAACCATTACCTCCAGCTAAATCGTTTTTAAAAATGCCTACTTCATTAAGGAATTATATAATAATTATGTTATATCACGTTTTTTTATATATCCATACGGATTAATGGGTCTATAAATTTAACATTATTATTCAATATTTATAAGGAAATTCATAATAAGTTAAAATATTTTAGCTAAATCCTGATAAATGACCAAAAGTGGAAAATATATCGTGTTTCCGATATATCGTTTTTGGTGATCACAACGGCTAAATTTAGCTAAACGACTTTTTGGGTAGTTTCGTAATAACCTATATATTTCGAGTGAACAACATAACAGTACTATTATAACCTACATATACATTTACATTATCATTTTTGATACTACACTTGTTTTTATCATTAGTTTCTGAAGGTTGAAGATCACCGCCCTTTTCACTTATTCCTTTAATTGTTAGTAAAAGGGTAAACACTACAATGTTTAATGCAGTTTAGCTAAATTCTCACGAAATTTCCCTGCACTTACCATTTTTGTTGCTTTAAACATGCAAACTGGGGACTTTAACAAAAAACGTAAATTTTTTTTTCGTGACTACAAAAACAAAAAATGATGATTGATTTATGAAGTCTATTTATGAAGTAAATAACATATAGGTTATTATCACTAAATATAGTATACTTAATATCATTAGTATACTAATTGTTAAAAGGTCTTTTTGTGTATGCTATATATGAGGAATAAGCATTGAGCAAAACTCAATTCCTGAATAGTCACGAAAGAAACGCCCGATCAGAAATGATTGTTTTATTGGGTGAACTCAATACACTAATGAAAGTGTATGAGAAGATAAAGGGATTTAAAAGAGCGGGAGGAGATAGGTAAAAAATGAAGTGTCCAAAGTGCGGTAAATCATGGGTAAAGAGAAAGAATTATTCACCCTCTAAAGGTTATGAACCCGGATTTACCTATTCACATATATACTCATTAAGTCAACTTCTTAATGATAGAAATCTATGCAAATATACAGTAACAACAATAGAGGGAGAAATAAAATGACTAACCCAAGTAACCTTTGGATAAAGAGGGCAATTATGCTACAACGAATAGAGTTTGGTAACTGTTGTGCATATTGTGGAGTAGAGCATGGTGACGACAATGTGGTGCTAGAATTTGCACATCTAGAAGAGGATGATTTGAATGGTATCGGCAGGGGGAGGAAGGAAAGGTACTATCACAGAAAGAAAAACAAAACTAACTACACATTGTTATGCTCACATCATCATCAAGAATATGACGATGGAAAGATACCAAAAGCAGAAGTCGATATCTGGGGATGAAAATAAAATGAAGATCAAACTTGGTCAGTGTTTTAGCTATGCACATAAGGAGGCTTTAAAAGCACTAACAGAAGATAACAGAAATATACAAATCATGCATGCAATAGTAAATGAACCATTTACAGACAACTATTATCCTCATGCATGGATTGAAGAAAATAAAGTGTGTAAAGATTGGCAAACAATGTGTGCAGGAAGTAGTAAGTTTGCAAACGTAGGATGGGAAAAGGAGTTATTCTATGAAACATTTAAACCCACTTACATTAAGACATATACACCTGAACAGCTAATAAGATTAACTATTGTACATAACCATACTGGACCGTTCTAAGGAGGAAAATAAAATGAAGTTACTTATCTATATTAAAGACATAAGACTTTTAACTACTATAAGTGTACTTCTCTTTTTCTATGTTTATTCACTATTACTTGTGCATACATGGTTTAACGCTGGTAAAAGGAGGAAGTAATATGAACAGCAGAAATTATACAGTAGAAACTGGTGATCTCAAGTTCAACTGTGAATATATCGAAGATATAGGAGGAAATATAAGATTCAAGAAGGATGCACCCTGCAAAAGATGCAAGAATCATAACAAGTGTAGAATATACATCGAAGATCATAACCGGAGAATGCGGAAAGAAAGGATGATAAATATAGACAAACTGGAAAAGGTGGAAGTAAAAGAGGCTCCCAAGATCGCCTTTGATCCTGAAGTCTATTTATGCTGGGCAGGTATGAACTTCGTATTTGACTGCGAGAAAGAACGGTCAAGACCTGTCGAAACATTATCCCTAAATGTCGAGTGGGTAAGATTAGGAAAACAGAGAGGTCGGAAGAAACCTCAACAGCAGATAAGCTTGAAACTGATGCAGGCAATAAAGGACGGAAATATCCCGACCATTACATTAGAGGAGGCAGAAAAGACTACGGGGAAAGAGTCGAACAAAAGTAGGCTTCAAAAGAAGCTGAAAGCTCTGGGGGGAAAAGTACCAACTCTGGGGAGTGAAATAAAGTGAACAGTATTTATACTGACCGAGAGTCACGACCACAAAATGATCGTGACCGGTACAGTGTAGAAAAACTTATAAATAATGAGGTGAATTATATAATCGATAAAAGATGGGAAAGATCAGTGAAAAGTATGGATTTGAATATGAGAACAAAAAAGAGTATGATAGGAAACAAAATAAAATTGTTCTCGATCAAAAAGTCAAGTCCGATCCTGAATACTATAACAAGAGGTTTAGAAAGTGGTATAAACAGAATAAGGAAAAGTCTGATAATCAGTCAAAGATCAGACATAGAACACTTATTAAAAGAAAGATTGAATATCTTGGTGGTAAATGCACAAAATGTGGTATCGACGACAAAAGAGTTTTACAACTTCATCACAAAAATAAACCAAAGAAAGGTGAGATGCGACAAGCAAGTTGGAAACTCATTAAAAATGGTGAAGTTGAATTATTATGTGCAAACTGTCACCTCATTGTGCATTACGAAAAGTCAGAAACAACTAATCGAGAGGTGTGAAGTCAATAACTTCACGCCCGATATAGTTGCAAGACTATATGTCAGAAAGGAAGAAAAGAACATGACGAAGAGAATGAGTGCAGAGAATCATGCACCCTATACGCCTACCTTTTACGGTGTAGACCGTAAAGAGAGGTTAGAAAGGTATCTAACAGAAGTAAGTGACGACTCCTTACCTTTTTCTGAGGTCGTAAACGGCAGAGCAGAAGTAGATGAATCAGAAGGTGACTGGAGAAGGAGGAACGGGGGGAGAGAGTAAAGGGAGGAAAAGAAAATGATAAAGAACGTATGTGCGGAATGTGGTAACAACATAGAGATAGAGCAACCCCTAGACGAAGAAGAAGGTTATGAGGGAGAAATAGACTGGGGACGAGCTAGGATGCTGAAAAGCAGTACCGTATCAGTATGCAACATATGCGACTCTAGGTCTAGCTGGAAGAGAAGTACTGAGGGGAGGAACTAAAATGACTTCACAACTTGAAGAACTCAAAGAGCAATTTGATCTTGAGGCAGGAGAAGTAAGTAAAGGAGGAGGACCACATTCTAATAGGGATATTGTACAGTTATCGGGTACTAAATACATGGATAACGGTTATGGTAACTGGTTTAATAGTGACATACTGATAGACTATAATGTAAATAACGACTGCATAGAGGAAATAAGAGTGGATGGTCTTACTAATGAAGAACTAGACAAAAAACTGGACGAAGTGATATCTAAATGCTATTATCAAAGAGTACTTGGTGAGTGCCGTGAGAATGTTGCATATTCTGATGGTAATCCAGAAAAGGCTTTACAAGAGTTACTAGAGGATCATGATGAGCAGAGTGTGCTGTGCGGTGACTGCGAAACTATAGTAATGTTGCAAGGTCTTATAGACTCTATCAACAGTTGATGAGGTAAAGAAGGGAGGAATGAAAATGGGTACAAGAAAGGCTTTCCCAACAAGCACAACTCTGGGTGATAGTATTATCCTCACTTTCGTTGAGGAGAAAGAAGCTCACTCAGATCTTCAAGAGCAGATAAGAGAGCAGGAAATGAAGGAACTGATAGCTGCAGTAAATGAGGAAAAGGTATATCGACCAGAACGTGATGCTAGTCCTGAACTAAAGAAAATGAAGAGTACATTCACGGAGAAAGGTGCAAAACTCAGAAAGAAGCGGTATGTTGTCGAACATATAAGGAGGTTCTAAAATGAAGAGTGTATGTGATAACCAAAGTTGCCCAAACTATAAGATTGTTGCTAATCATCCGAGAAGTGATCCAAAGAAAGATAATCCATTAGTATGTGGGATGTGCGGTCACAAGGTGAGGATGATATAATGAGAAACCAAAAGACTACGGCAATAACGGTCTACAATAGTGAGGGGAATAAAGAGATACGTAAAGTACTGGAGAAGCTGAGGGAACTAAGGGAGGAATCAAAGTGACTACC
>JAUWWH010000230.1 GCA_030617005.1 Candidatus Bathyarchaeota archaeon
AATAGCGTCAAGATTGCAACAGATGAAGATGCATCCGAAAATATTTCATAAATTCGCTGATTAATTTGTATTGTATATATGTATGCTTCACGTAGATCAGCATAACTTTCATCGAAGGCATCTTCAGTTAGTTTTCTTCTCGCTCCATCAATAAGGTCTCTAACTTTTGCAATATCCTTCCTCTCAAGACTAGTGTAGAATCCTTTCTCCTCAACCTCAACAAGCGCTTCATCGATGAGTACTACTTCATTTTCTACCAGATCTACATTGAATCGTAATAATGATTCATCGATCCCAACTTGTTTTTTCTCACCTTTTTCCAAAATGAACGGTTCTACCTGACTCACAAGAAAGGCCCGCTTCACTATCCCATTATCAACGGAAATTGTAGCGTTAATCATAATATCTACAGGAGTGTATGCTGGTACGATTATGTGTTTGGGATCTAAACCAAGGAAATTATGATATTGATATTCTGTACCATAATCATAAACATCTCCTTCACCCATAGGTCGAGAACCTGTATCTGGATCTAAAACTGTGAAACCAAAAACACTTGAAGGTCTTATGGACTCAACAATTCGCAATACCCCCTCAAAAATGATGGAACCTCCCGGTCTTAACTCAAATGTTAGCTGCCTCTCTCCTGAAAAATAAAAATCTTGGAATGAAGGGACATAATCAAAACCTGGAGAGCTCAAATCATTGTAATACGCATAAATGCGACACTGGAACTCCCGTTCAATATTGATTGAATAGTAACCATTAACATCTGTTCTCACATCTTCCACTAACATCCATATTGATGAGGAACCATATGTGGTATCCCATACTTGGATTGTAGCGTTTCCAATAGGCTGATTAGTCAATTCATCAATAACCCACCCCTCAATGAGAGTAGAGTTGACTGCACGAACATGATAGCTGAATAAGGGAAATAATATCAGAAAACAGATTACAGGTATTAAAAAACTTTTTACATGTTTTAATTCTTTCATTGACGAATCAGCAGATTTTCTTTGACGAATCAGCACATTTTGTGATTAAACATAAATAAAAAGATTTATGATTTGACGCGTCTTCAATACTATTAAACATAGATAAACCATTTTATAAACAAAAAAGTAGAAAAAAAACCTTGTTAAGAAAATGTATTGAAACTATTCATATGTAAACATTAGGTCTTGTTAAAGGATGGACCTATCATTGAAGATTATGATAGACCGTATCCTCACCTTTTCAACTTTTGATTGGTATATACATACATCATTCATAATATGTTGCGCTGGATGTAACTTTCTTTGTCCATTTTGCTCAGATTCCACATCTATTCCACTCGATTCAGGAGCTAATGGTGTCATAAGTCTTATCGAAAACAGGATCCTTGAAAACATAGGCTCCCTCGAAGGTCTAGGTTTCACAGAAGAAGAACTCTGTCTTCAATCAAGCCTATAATTGAACTTATGTAGTCGGGCTAAAAAGAATGGGCTAAAAACATTTCTGAACATAAACGGTGGCAACTCGAAACTCGCAAGTAATCTGATAGAGAAAAATCTGCTTAATTATATAGCATTAGACATTAAGGCGTCGCTGATACAAGCGAGTTATCAGCGAGTTTCAAGTCTCAATAGAGGTGTAGAGCTAATGATCTCAAATTTTATAAAAATACTTGAAACTTGTATAAATGGTAATACACATCTAGCTGTTAGAAAAACAATAATACCCCCACTTGATTACAACAAGTTAAGTATTTGTGAAATAGTTAGATTGATGAAGCATTGTATTATTTATGTACTTCAAGAGTCTTTTCCCTTTAGAGAAGTACTAAAAAACAACTGAGAAATATAAAATCTCCTAAAACAAGAGATATTAAATACACTGACTAAATTAGCTTTGGAAGATGGTGTTGATGAAGTTTATGTTAGAACAAGAACTGATGACATGGAGGAGATAATACTTTGAGAAATAAAACTGTAATCGGTGTCGTCGGGATGCCTGGTTCAGGTAAAAGTGTTGTAGATGATGTAGCAGAGAAACTCGGGTTCTCCATTGTGATAATGGGGGATATAATCCGGGAAAAAGTAGTGAAAAGAGGATTAAAACCAACCTCAGAGAATATTGGTAAGGTGATGCTTCAGATCCGAACGGAAGAGGGTCAAGCGGCTGTAGCTAAGAAATGTATTCTAAAGATTAAAAGTGCTAAAAGTCAAGGCATCATCGTTGATGGAATTAGAAGTCTTGTAGAGGTTAAACTATTCAGGAGAACTTTCCCTAAATTTAAACTTCTCTCAATCCATTCTTCCCCCAAAACCCGGTTTCATAGAATATTTAACCGAAGGAGAAGTGACGATCCATCAAACTGGACGATTTTTTCAGATAGAGACTTCAGGGAACTCACTATAGGGATAGGTTCAGTAATTGCTATGGCTGATCATGTTATCCCAAATGAGGAAAGCCTTCGCAGATTCATCAGCAGAGTTCGGCGTTTCTTGAAGGCGAATATAAATGAATGAAATAACAGGAACTATTACAGTGGAGATTAAACCAACTGAGAACTCAAAGAAGGTAGAAAAAGCGGTTAATAACTTTTTTAACTACACATCCTTGAATACGGTTCCCAAACTTGGAAAGAATTATCTTATTGCGAGGATCGAGGGGAGAGAGGGATTAATAAAATTTTACGAGAGACTTAGGCAGGAGAGAATCCTGGACGTAGCTAGGAAAGTTCTGATTAAAGGTTTAAGAGGAAACTCTTACTTTTTATCTGAATAAGCAAGTAGCATATGTTAATTATATCTCCTTCTGTGAACCAAAACGTGAATCTCCTTTGGGTTCAATTAGAGTTGAAATAAGATGTGATGATGAAAATCAACTAATTAATTGGCTTACTATGAGAACTAAGTAAATTCTGGAGATGCACC
>JAUWWH010000015.1 GCA_030617005.1 Candidatus Bathyarchaeota archaeon
GTCAGTATAAATTCTCGCTGGAATAACTTGCATACAATTTGGACAGAGACTCTTCGTTTCTTCTAACAGCTGCATAATCTTTTTTAGACTTGCCTCTCTCTTTAAAGATTTTCGCGTACTATAGTTTTAACTATTACATTGCTCTCTTATCTTAAATGACTTGTTTTGACCAGTTCCTCTGAAAACTAATCCCAATCTAATTTCCATTTTCCTTGCTTATCATAATGTATATCAAGTTTTAGTGTAAACAGTTCACCCTCGTTTTTGAGACTATTCCTTTAATTATTTTAAAATTGATAGGTGCCAAGCCTCATAGTTAGATTTTGCTTTTCCAGTTGCGTTTTTTGAGTCGTTGAATGCATCTCCTGATAGCATCTCTGACGAACTCATCCACATCGAGGTACCCCAATATGGGCTTCTCACTTAGTAATTCCTGGATCTGCCCCATCAACTCATCCGGTACTAGTAAAATATCCTTTGAAACTTTCAGTTCAGTTTTTTCAGTGGGAATGTATTCTCCGATCCACCGCCTCATTAAAACCAATGTCGATAGGTAGTGGTGGTTAAGCCTAACTATCTTCCCATCCTCCTCCAACTCAAACAGTGCCCCTCGAACCCAATCATGATCGACAAACCTATCATTACAGTTAGACGCTAGAAACTCCAAGTCGAAGGGTTTCTCTCTGTACTCAACGAACTCGAGTAGCTGATCCTTGAATAATGATTGAACTCTCATCGCGCTTCCCTGTTTTGTAAGGGTTTAGCAAACGAATTGCGTCTTATATTTCAAGAATGTTCTTTTCCGTAACTTCGAGTTTGCCGGATCGCGGCATATTTAGTTGAAGCTGGTTTCTGAACTCGGTGACATAAGCCCCATCGACCCTTATTTTATCTCCAATGTTTACCATGTCGATTGCTTCTTCCCAGAGCGACAGTTTAATGTCTCCGGTCTCGTCTTCAAGAGTTTCATCGCAGACGGAATGCTGTCCATAACGCGTCTGGACTCTCCTTGCCTCGGATTTGTCTGTGACCTTGCCTTCCACTGTTATTCCGCTCATGCCAAGCCTTATTTCACTTATTTTCATCGATTCTCAACCTCCTTCGCCGCCCTCTTTAAGTCCTTTTTCCGTTTCTGGCGTGTTTACTCCGTTGCGTAGACGCCGTATTTTCTTAGGAAGCTTCGGGTGGCGTCTTTTATGAATTGGGATAAAAGAAGAATCGCCTAGGATTTGATGAGTGGGTTCCAGAACTGAAAAGGCTTAGTTTAAGGGCAAAGACAAATTTGTTTCAGTACTGGCTTTCGTTAAATATGGACACACTTGGCGAAACAGTAACAGGTACCCTAAAATTAGGTTTCTAACGCTAAACAAGCGTCTCCATTTATGGGGCTATTCAAATTGATAACGTAATAGAAAATGGGGTTAGTATAAATTCCCGCTCGGGCGATGGTCTCCTTCTGGAGATTCGAATTCCTGTCAATTTTTATAAAAAAAGGGGGGGTTTGCGGGAGAGTACGGGTGATGTCTCCACTGGTCGCGGGTTCAAATCTCACCCACCCCACCATAAAAAACACCTGTAAATACGCCCATTTTAAGCTTGTTTTAGCTATTAATCGGCTATAAATAGACTATTACAAATGCTTTATATTTTTATTTTTGAGAATGAATTTAGTTCTAGGTCTCATTTTTTCCACTTTGCTTAAATGTTTTAACTTGTTCTAGGTCTATTGTATCTCCTTTCAATAATAAATCTTGAACAATTTTTTTCACTGATACTTTAATCTGTTTCTGTTCTCGTTCTTCAGCTCTTTCTTGTGTGTTCATCTTCTCATTGGCTATGTAAATACGCGCTTCGATTCTCTATTCGAGTCAACATTAACCCGTCAGGAAGCAACGGATGAAGCCTTTCTACAATTTCTTTGTCCTTAACCAATAATATTCACCTCAAACCGTTTATTGAACTATACGTCGCACAATGGATCGATCAACGTTAAAAAAAGGAGCTTTGGAGGATGTAAGTAGTATTAGAGTGTGTAGTTTATTGCCTTTCATAATGTTTACAGAATTGACACTGTTCTGCCGAGTCGGGTTCTGCATCCTCTTTACGCTCAAATATTGGGCAGGCAGATGCGGTAGGTTCAAACTTATATCGGTACATT
The DNA here is from genome assembly GCA_030617005.1 of Candidatus Bathyarchaeota archaeon. GTDB lineage: Archaea > Thermoproteota > Bathyarchaeia > RBG-16-48-13 > JAUWWH01. The sequence continues at coordinate 2,159 of JAUWWH010000015.1, forward strand.
CGCACGCAGACACCTTTTTGTTGGTTACTCATTTGCTAAAACCTACCAACTTTACTCTTTTTCCGCCTCCATTTATGGTAACATTCTTGGGAGCAGAAATGCTTACCCCAACGGATGAGTTTTCCGCATATCTCGTAGGGATTCCCCTTGTATAAACTATGCCTTATTCTCTTCTCAACTCCTTCAGTTTTTCCTGAACCATCATATTTTATCTATAGCTTATCAGCTTCTCCTCCTCAAGCTTTCGCTGGAGCTTCGCCGTGGCTTGGTAGACCTCTTCCTCCGTCTTCGCGCTTGTGATCACGAGTTCCCCGGTGGTAAAGATGAGGATGACGACCTTTGGTTCATTCATTCTGTATATTAGGTCAGGGAACTGTTCGGGTTCATACATGGTTCTCTCAAGGACGTAGACTGCTTTCTCCACGTCTACCTGACCTCCCAGCCTCGCTGAGGCGACGATATTCATGACCTCTATGGTGGATCTTCCAAAGATCAGGATGCTATTCTCCTTCAGTGTCTGGATGACCCTCATGACTGCTCTTTTTGTCTGTCTTTCGGACTTGGCGCCTACGCTGACCATCTTTCCAGTTCTGAAGATTAAATGCGCCGTTTTAGGCTTCTTCAACTTGAAGACGGCGCCAGGGAACTGTTGAGGTTTGTATTCGACTCTTGGGAAGGCCTTGACGATGGAGTTTAAGTCTAGGGGTTGGTTGAGGGTGACTGAGGCTACGACGTTCGTGATGCTCACGCTAGCCTTAACTTTGGATAATGTCAACCCTTTGATCCTCTTATATACGGTGCTCTGTTGCAACGATAACTGTTTCGGTCAGAGATTTGGTTTTGAGGTTTCTAAACGCCATCAATAAACTCAATGGAAAAGTGAAGCGTCGATTAGATGGATTCCTCAGTTCAATTCGCTTTAACCTAATTCACTCTTCGTTTCTAATACCTAGCTAAGTAGAGACTGATGAACTAGATTAGCAGTACAACAATCCCGAACGTGTAGATGGAGGTAAAATTTTTAAAGAAGAATTTTACTGATCCTTCTTCAACATTTCTGGTGGAAACCCGTTCTTGAAATATTCTTCAGGTATTACACGCATCAGACCTAAGATATGTTTCTCGGGAGACCACTTTTTTAATTCGTAAGGTCCCTTTCGCTTCATATCATAGTCGACTAATCCAAGTTGCCTGAGGTTTGTCAGGGATCTATTGATGGCGTACTGCGATTTATTCACTAGTGAGACCAGCGATCTTGTATCCACCTTATTTCCTTCTTCGAGAAGCGCAGAATACACCTTGAACGCGGTATCATCCCTGCTTCCTAAGATGTTATAAAATGCTCTCCTTTTCTGAAATTTTTCGGTTGACTCATCGAGGATGAGAATCTTAATTGACGCACCTAACGCTTTGACATACACTTCTTCGATTAACAATTAATAGCCTCTACAGATATTATCGACACCCACTCATTTTAAGCTATCACTTTTATACAATTTAAGGTAAGGCTATGAGAAAATCTTTCAATCCATCAAATGTAATCTAATATTTAGAATAGATGGTTGCGACGTTTGCAGAAACCACCTGAGCATTCTCCCAATCAGCAGTATCCAGACTATGAAGGGTAGGTGACGTTTAAGGTTAAGAATTGTTTTTCACTTCTTTCCAGTCAACTTCCGTTTTACACTGGGAGCAGCGTCTTAATATGGAATAGAGGTTGATATGACGTTCCAGAGCTGAATAGGTACTTTTTCTGTTTTCGCCCTCTGACAGTAACCCGTGGTTCAAGGTTTCCTTTAAGCCGTGTCTTAAGATTCGCGTAACGCGCACGCTATGTTATGGTGATTTCTCTTTCCTAAATTTGAATGTCAATTCTGATTTTTTATAGTAGTCAATAAATCGCTTTCTAAAGTTTTCATTATCCTCTTCATATTTGATTTCCCAAGGAAAAAACTTGAATGGAATGTAAAAAGCTTCCTCAAGATACAGTAAGGGTAAGTAATACCTTACTCGTTCAAATATTGTTTCATCTTCAAACTCCTCTTTGTATGCATTCAATATTTTCTCAAAGAAGCGTTCACTTTCATTTATATCCAAAATCTCATTAAGAGTGCCAATCTTTAATTGCACTAGGTCATGACAATAGTCCTGTTCGCTTGACTCCAACCAGTCTATAATTGTTATTCGCCCATTGTCAACCAGAATATTATCCCACCAGAGATCCCCATGTATCATCGTTTTTTGGTTGAATATCTCTTTCTTTTCAAGGTAATAATCCCTTAAAGCAACTAAATGATTAGAAAACCGTTCTTGAGAGATAATCTCATCTTCTTTCAAGAACTGCAAAATGAGATTCCTACAGTTATCTATCCTTTCTATTTCATCAATATCTGGACTACTGTTTACTCTAGAGCCATGGAGCCTTTTTAAAACATTAACCAATTCCTCAAAAACTTGTTCGTTGAAAACCTCTTGATTTAGAAGAATTCCGAATGCTTTTTCCATTACAAGAATTTCTCTATGGAACTCGTTTTTAGTGTATGGTGAACAAAAGACTACTTGAGGTACGGACTCAGGAATAGATATTCTAGCCTTCATAATATGTTTTTGTTCTGTTAAGAGTACTTTGGTTCCATTGTATCTCGTATTATACATCTTCACAGCATAATAATTTCCATCGACTGAAACTAAATACACTGTAGAGAGGTAACCAATGTCTATTTTTTGAAGAATCTCTACACTTCTCGGGTTATTAACCTTACTTTTAAAGAGATTAACCCATGTTTCATAATTAGTTTCATTCATATAATATCAACATCAAAGGTTTTTCTTGAGAATTCTAAGGACATCAGAAAGATCTTTGACTTGGTAGGTTGCCTTATATTTGGGGTTTAAGCTAAAAGATGCATCTACATACTTAAATAAACACTCGTCTGATCTTCCATCTCCAACGGCAAACGATTTTGTGATATTATATTGTGTGCTTAGCTGATGTAGAAAATCCACTTTACAGATGCAACAGCCTATACACTTTTCATTGTAGTTCCATGTCCTTTCGTTTGAAACCTTGAGTTCTCCAGTTAGCGTTCCATTATCTGTTATGAGGTGGGAGCAGTAAATCTCTTTAATCTGCTTTTGGATGCCATGGAACTTGATAGATATGTAATAACCCTCGCTTAGAATCATTGTGTAAATATTCTTAGTCTTTAGGAAATTTACCAGTTTAGAGAATTTTCTGTCTATATGACTATGTTGTTTAAGGTGTTGGTGAATTTTTTCTTTTGTGATTCCTTTGAGGAATCTAGCCTGTGCCTTCATACATTGATAAGAGGTTATTTTGCTATTTTTCCATTTTTCTTCAATTTGCCATATTCGATCCTCGCTTGGTATTTTAAGTATTAAATCTGTTGTGTCTTCGCTTGTGATTGTCCCATCAAAATCGAAAATAAATATGTCCATTTTAATTCTGTGGAAACTTTTTAATAATTTTCTCGAATAATTCTACACCTAGATCCAGTTCTTCGTCAGTTGAATAGAGATTAGGAGCGATTGTGAAGGTGCTCTTATACCATCCTCCTTGATCCAGGATTAATCCGTATCTCTTTCCATCACTGGCTTGAATATTTGGGTTTAGACCTATATCAAATATCTTCCCACATAATTCTCTGTTTGGAGTTCTTCCATTTGGATATGTGATCTCTACCCTTATAGCAGCTCCAAGATTATCCACATAACCTACAACAGGATATCTGTTTTCAATTTCTTTGAGCTGTTTGGTTAAGTATTCACCGATATGGTTGGCTTTGTCTTCAAAGTTTTCTCTCTTAATCAGTTCCATAACAGCTAAACCACAAGCTGTTCCAAGCGTATTTGAGCTGAAAGTGCAATGGGTCATCCCAGGACCCCAAATATCGTGCGCCATGAGTTCTTTTCTTGCGATTATACCTGATATAGGATTTAGACCGTTAGTAAAAGCCTTTCCAAAAATTATTATATCAGGTGTTATTCCAAAATGCTCAATCGCCCACATTTTTCCAGTTCTAAAGAATCCCATCTGGATTTCATCGTCAATCATTAATATTCCATATTTCTTACATACTTCAGCAATTTTTCTGAAGTACCCTTCCGGAGGCTTAGCATATCCGCCTGTTCCTTGAACAGCCTCAAATATTATCATACCAGGTTCGGGATCCCCTTGCTTATCAATGATTGAAAAATACTCCGTTTCGAATAATCTCTCAAACATTTGAGCACAATAGAGGTTGCAGTCCTCAGGCTTCATATTGTAGAAACAATAGAAACAGTAGGGGTACGGAATGAAGATTGCTCTGTCTCCAAAATGTCCATAGCTTTTCCTGTATCTGGCTGATGAGGTGACAGCAGTAGCTCCTAAAGTTCTACCATGATATCCTCCATAGAATGCGAAAGTAAGTTGTTTATTTGTATAATTTCTTGCTAATTTCAAAGCATCTTCTACAGCAGAACTACCTCCAACATTAAACTGTACTCTTCCATCCATTCCAACAGTTTTATTGGTCATATCTGCTATCTCCTTAGCAAGAACTATTTTCTCCTCATGAAGATATTGACAAGCAAGTTGAGGTAATTCATCCAATTGTTTTTTGAGAGCATCTATTATGAATTTATTTCCATATCCAAAGTTACACGCAGAATACCACATCTGCCAGTCTAAATATTGTTGACCTTTATTATCCCAGAGAAAGCTGCCTTTACATCTTTTAAATATTGGTGGGATGGTAGCATAGTGAACCGTATCACCCCAGCTACAAACTTCTTCTTCAATTGTTCTTAATCGCTCTTCTAACAAAGTTATCGTTTCTATTAGATAAATTATCATTCATAAAAATTTTTAGAAAAATTAAATGATTTAATCAAGCTCCCAAATTTATTAAAATTGAACGAAAAACTCAAGGGATTATAAGCTAAACATCAACGCAGGTTTCTTCAAAAAAACACATAACAGAGGAAAAACAGTGAAATTTGAGAGATTTTTTATCATCTTTGTATATATTAACTTATACAAGGGATGGGAAAACTAAAATTAACCGGTATTCGGATAGATGAGGAAATTCTTTAAAAGGCCAAGAAAGTCGGCATAAATATCTCTAAAACATGTGAAAATGCCTTAAAATTAGCAATCCATCAATTAAAACCGATTTATGAACAAAGCAAACCCGAAGACCGCCCAGAAACTACCAAAAATAATCTATTGGTGCGGTTGCCGGGATTTGAACCCGGGTCACCAGCGTGGCAGGCTGACGTCCTAACCAAACTAGACGACAACCGCAACGAGTCTCATCAGTTCTATTAACAGCGCATAAGTTTAAGCGTTACTAGAAACTTGAAAGGTTTTCGTTTACCTTTAACCCTTAAATGATCTAAAATTTAAGCCTTATCAGCAATCTTACATGCATAATATAAGTTAGGTTAAATGGTGAAAAAAAATATAACTTTTAATTCCGAGAAAAGGAGAATATTCAACGCACAAAATAATTAAGTATACCCCAGCATACAACCACATTGAATTAGAAAAAAATTAGGATTGACACAAGGTCGAGAACCATTATGGTAAAAAAGAGGACATGCAACATCGACGCATGTGGAAGAGAAGCGGTGCGCTCCTTGGCTTCGGATAGAGTAGAACGATCTGGTCTAAAAGTTGAGGGAGAGAAACGAGCGTACTTATGTAAACAACATTACAAGGAATTCAAGAAGAGAACAAAGAAAGATAGGAAAATCGAGCGATTAAAATGGGGTATTTAAAAACTTAAAAAAGATGAATGAAGGAAAGATGATTCTACCTACTTAAGTTCTGATCCACATTTATAGCAGTATTTAGCTGAACCCAAGTTCTTTTTACCACAACTAGAACATGAAACCGGAGCTTTTTGAGTTGATTTACTAATGCTTTCTCGAACACTCTCAACTGCTTTTTCCATCTCTTTTGTGACAGTTGATAAGATTTGCGCTAATTGTTTTTCCCAATTCCATGGTGGGGAGACGCCTGCTTCTATACCTTTCTGAGTCCTTGTACCACATTTAAGGCAGAAATATGCCTTTTCAGGAAGTTCTTCAGCACACTTGGAACAATAAACCATAATATCACCTAAGTTAGATAGAGGAAATGTAAAATTTAAATCTTTTAAAAAATTGATGAAAACTCAAAAAATATTTTCTGATACTGAAACAAAATAGTAAACGATGGGTCCAAATTTATTTTTGAGATGCAGCTACCACCTGAGAGGCGATGGAATTAGGACGTAGAGGTAAAGGTTCAGATAATTGAAACCAAGCAGCGTTCTCCAATTCTTTAGATTTCTCAATATGCATCTGCTGCGTCTTTGCCTTAAATCCGATCATCAATAGATTCCGATTTTTCAGGGGATATGTTTTCAACAGATATAAGTCAAACAGTTCCAACCCAACCTCCTCTTGGACTTCACGAATAGCCGCCTTTTCAGCACTCTCACCGGATTTCACATGCCCCGCAATAAGGCCCCAATAAGGGTGAAGCCAACCAACACTTCTCGTTAATAAAATTCTATTTGCATTAGTAACGGCAACAATAACTGCAGGAGATGATGTGTCAAAAAATACATGGTTACATTTGGAACAATACTTCTCTTTACTCCCATCTAGGAGAGTCTTAAATCTTAAATCTTGCCCGCAATAACTACAATATTTCACTTTTTCACCTTATACTAATTATGTTAATAAAAAATGGGAGGGGGAAATCGAGGTTATTCTGGATAGCCCTCAAGGATTCTTATTCCACTAGAAGCGCCAAGCCTTGATGCTCCAGCATTAACCATCTTTAAGGCATCCTCGTATGTTCTAATTCCTCCCGCAGCTTTTACACCCATCTGATTCCCTGCAATTTTTCGTAACAATTTAACATCCTCCACTTTCGCACCATAGTCACCGAATCCTGTGGATGTCTTAACGAAGTCACATCCTGAATCAAGAATGA
>JAUWWH010000141.1 GCA_030617005.1 Candidatus Bathyarchaeota archaeon
GTTAGTTCGTTCGCATTTAATGATTACTGCGATTTTGAGGTTAATCAAAGAAATAAACAGTTCGACCGCCCCTTAGCCTTAGGTCTGTTATCGAAAAGGTTGGCATTGGTTACTGCGTTTATTTCGCTCGTTATAGTTATTTTTCTTTCAATATATTTGAACTGGATGGCTAAAGGAATTTTTTTTAGAATTTACCATTATTCTTTCTTTATAGTTTAGGATTGAAGAAGAAGTTATTAGTGAAAAATATTGTGATCGCTTATGCTTATGTTGTAACGATAATTTTTGGGGCATTGATTTCCAATACAGTGCTTGAGCCATTAATAAGCTACTTTGCGATTATGGGGTTCTTAGTGGGATTAGCGGCTGAATATACTACGAAGAGACTTAAACAATCTATTCTCTAACTACTCATCAACAGAAATCTATGACTAAATGGCTAGATTGTAGTTAAGTTGAAAATATGTTTTTAAGGTAAAAAGTATGTTTATCCCTGAAAAAAGTAATTGTGATAGAAAAAATAAGATTCGAAAGTATCGAATAAAGGTATATTAAGGTAGATTGGTTGATTACGTTAGACATCTTATTTGTATATAGCGGGAATTTTGGGGAACGTGTAATAAGAAACCTGATAAACGATCCCAGTTTCTGTAAGGTCTGTGGTTTATTTTGTGACTTTTGCAAGTATGGCATTTATAGTTATGTACAAAATATCTACGCAGCAATTGAGTTACCGAACCCCGCACAGTTACCCAAATTTATAGAGAATCCTGAAAAGTATTTACCAAAAAAAATTCCAACTGGCGATATCTGCATAGCGACAGGTATTCATCAGGATTTATTACTGGAGCTTCCCTCATTACTTGAACGGGAAGGAGTGAAGGGATTAATATCACCAATTGAAGATTTTAGGGAAGTTCCTTTAGGTCTTCAGAAACAAGTAGAAGAGGCATGTGAAGAACTGGTTATCGAGTATGCATTTCCTAAACCCTTCTGCTCATTAGAACTAAGAGAGGAAAGACCACTCATATCCCAATTCATTCAGGAGTATAAGATAGGAAAACCCGCTTTGAGTATAATTTCTGAAAAACGAAATAAAAGAGAAGTTATCTACGGTGTTAGTATTGAACGAAGTGCTCCATGTGGATCCACGTGGTATGTCGCAAGGAAGTTACTTGGTAAAGAGGTGGAGAGAGATTCAATTAGAGATGTTGTTGCTAAGGCTCATCACAGTTATCCATGCACTGCAACCATGGAAGTGGATCCAGAAATCAAAGAACCCATTCTTCATAAAGCTGGATACTTGATTAGAGAAGCTGTTGAAGAGCAGTTATTTATATAACCCTAAAGTGTACTTATCTTGCTTATTTCTTCGATATTTGTTCAGCAATATTTTTTCCAAATGCACGGCATTCTTCAAGAGTCTTCTGCTTTAGTTGTGGAATGGGTAACAGAGTAGCTTTGGCAAGTACGGAAGAATACATCTTAAAGCCAATGTTTTGCATCTCAAGTGCAAATCGCTCTACACTTTTAGCACCATCCCACCCGTATGATCCAAATACTGCTCCAAGTTTTCCTTTAACCTCAAAGTTTCCATCCACAACTTGACCTTGGATGCATGACAAAAAGTCCCGCATCGCAGGGGTTGCAAATGCGTAATGTGCTGGTGATCCAAGGATTACAGCATCAACATCTAATAAGAGAGCACTTAATGAGAAGGGTTCACCGACCTTCTTAAGGGTAACATCAACACCGCTAATCGATCTGGCTCCATCTGCAATAAATTCTGCCATCTTTTGTGTGTTGCCAGTATTACTATCATATAAGATTACAATTTTAGTCATTCTTTAGATTACACCCATTTATACTTTGGATAAATTTGATCTCTTATTTAATAGATCTAATCTCAAAAGTCTTTCGGTCATATCAATGAGTGCTATACATAGTGTCCGAAAAAAAAGGGAGATTTAAGTTATGGGTGAACAATAACAAAGGTTGATCATCATTCTTCCATAATATCGATGAGGACTTGGGGAGGATGTTTTAGAGTATTTTCAACTGTGCAATGTTCTACGGTTCTTAGTAAACCTCTTTTCTCGTATTCTGAAAGACTCTGTGGTAGAACTATTGATAGATGTATAGTACCTACTCTGTGAGGATCCTCTGAATATTGCCAAGTACTTCTAACTTCTAATCCAGAGAATGTTGGAATTCGGCGCTCAAGAAAGACCACTGCATAGAAAGCAGCACATGAAGCAAGGGACGCATTTAATAGTTCAATGGGGGTCATACCTTGATCTGTACCACCCTCAGATTCAGGTTGATCTATAATAATCCTATGAGATCGACATGTAACTTCAAACTTCTTTCCTTTCAAATACTTTACAGAAAGACTCATCTAATAACTTCCACAGGAATGCTTTGTTAAAAAATATAATATACTCTTAAGGCATATATACTCTTTTTTCAATATCAATAATACTGAAACGGTTTAGGATTAAAAGCTACTCATTCAATATACATTCTAAATCACAAGCTAGCATAAATTGAGGAATCATAGTGAGAATTCATTTATACCAAAATATTTGTAAGACTCTGGATCAGGTATATTCATAATAATGAGACATTTGTAACAATTACTGATAGGAAAAGAAGTATCATAAGCGTTAATGAGGATTTTCAACATACTAGTAGGTAAATATTGAATGCTTTTAGCTGTTAATTATAAAACCAGACGCTGATTTGAGAGGAGGGGGCTATGATTCTGGGAAAAGGAGACCTGATGCAATTATGAAAATTATTCCTAAAATGAATAAGATAAACTGAATCAGAGATCTCCCCAAATCTTCTTCTCTTTGCATCTCGGGTATTAATTCTGAAGATGCTAGATAAATAAACCCTCCTGCGGCGAAAGCGAGGAGATAACCAAAAAAGTTTACTATATTCATTGCAAAGTAATTGGAAAGGAAGACACCAATGATGGCTGTCAATGCAGATAAGAAGTTGAAGAAAAGAGCTTTGTAACGTGTAAAACCACCATAAACCAAAACTCCGAAGTCTCCAATTTCTTGAGGGAGTTCATGAAAAAATACAGCGATTGTAGCAGCTAAACCAGTTTGAATGTTAATAAGAAAACTGGCGCCAATTATCATCCCGTCGATTAGGTTATGGATTCCATCTCCAATCAAGTTCAAATACACAAATTTCTTAACACGTAATCTTTCATCAACCTTAGACCTATGCTCAGGTCCATGAAGGTGACCATGAAACCAATAAATAAAACGTTCAATAAAGAAGAATCCGACAAAACCAAAAGTGACGTAAAGTACTGTGATTGAAAGGTGTTCTTCTCTGAGAAAGTGTATGGCTTCAGGCAACAAATCTAAGAAAGCAGTGCCTAAGATAGATCCAGAAGAGAAACTGAGAAGGATAAATAAGATTCTGTCAAGAGTTCTCTCTTTCAATGATATAGCAAAGACGCCAACTAATGAGATGATGCTAATAAAAATTACAGATAAAAACGCATAAAGTATATTAGACAAGTCGACTTTTCCAATTTTTTATACTGAGAGTATATCTTTTCATTTATGAACTTAATGGAAACATAAAGGGATACAATTCTTATGTAACAATGAATTCGAAATATTCATCGAATGGCATTTCCAGTTTCATCATCTGTTCTATAGTGAGATCTTCGAAATATCTACGAAAAGGTCTCATCGAGTTTCCATGAGCTGAGATTGCGACATTGACTCTCTTTCTTCTCATAAGTGGGATTAAGTCTGCTATGAAAGAATGAACTCTCTTTTCAACCATTTTTATCGATTCACCTCCAGGTGGGGGAGTATCATAAGATCTGTGTTAAATGTCGAACTGTTTTTTCCCAAATTTATTGATTATGGTCTTATGAAATTTACCTTCAAGATTACCATAAGACCGTTCTATAATTCTGTCATCAATGATTACTTCATCGCATTCAGGATGATATTTTAGGACAGTTCTTAAAGTATCTGAAGAACGGGAAAGGCTTGATTTAAAAGCTATTCCGAAGGTCATTTCTCTTAATTTTTCAGCTATTATTTTAGAATGTTCAATTCCAATAGGCGTTAATCTTGAATTTTTCCAACCAGTAAATCGTCTACTTTTATTATAATAGGTTTCACCATGTCTGAAGAGGTAAATATTAAGTTTCATTTAA
>JAUWWH010000077.1 GCA_030617005.1 Candidatus Bathyarchaeota archaeon
ATGACCTGCTTTGCTATTTCTTCATATAGGTTTCGATTATGAGTATCAATAGCTACCATAAGGGGTCCGAAATCTTCAACTTTTAAGACCCATAAAGCCTCAGGGATACCAAGGTCAAGCCATTCTATAGACTTTACAAGTTTGATAGTTTTTCCTGCGAGTGCTCCTGCACCACCGGTAAAAGCACAATAGATTGCACCAAACTTCTTACAGGCCGCAGTTGTTCTGGGGCCCATACCACCTTTCCCAATAATGACATGAACGTAAAACTTCTCTATGAACTTATCCTCAAACATATCCATTCTCATACTAGTAGTCGGCCCAGCAGAGATAATTCTATACTCTCCATTCATCTTCTTTACAAGAGGGCCGCAATGGAAAAGAACTTTACCAGCCATATCTATCGGGAGTTCTTTACCCTCAGCATGATATTCTAAGGCTCTACGATGAGCTGAATCTCTAGCAGTGAACATATCACCAGTAACATAAACCATATCACCGATTTTTAATTCTCTAACATCTTTCTCAGAAATAGGAGTCCGTAAGTGATATTCAACCATTCAGATCAATCTCCATTCATCTTATGAGTTAAATACTCTACTCGTCCATCAGACGATATCTTTGCTGAAGCTTTTCTTGCAGCCCAACATTGGAAGGCTATGGCGACAGGAAGACTTGCAGGATGTCGATGAGCGTATTCGACGTTCACTCCTAGAACAGTTGTATCACCTCCAAGTCCCATCGGGCCGATCCCCGTCATGTTTGTTAATATAAGAAGTTCCTCCTCAAGTTTAGCAACTTCGGATTCATCATGGTGTCTACTTAAAGGTCTCAAAAGAGCTTTCTTGGCTAATTTCATGGCAATGTCGGCTCCTCCACCGATTCCTATACCTAAAATTACTGGTGGACAGGGTTTACCTCCCGCGGAGATAACAGTGTCCACAATGAATCTTTTTATCCCTTTAATTCCTAAACCTGGGTTTAGCATTCCAATAGTGCTTGTATTTTCACTACCACCGCCTTTTGGGAAGACGGGTATTTTAAGTGTATCGTCAGATACAATTTCCCAATTTATAAAGGGAATGTATTTTCCAGCGTTATCTCCACTATTTTTATTTGTAAAAGGGTTTACTGCGTTTGGGCGAAGGGGAATAACTTCAGATGCGCGTTTTGTTGCCCTTTGTAAAATCTGAGGGAGGGGGGAGAGAATAGGAAATTTCTCTCCAACTCTAAGGTAGAAGATGATAGTTCCTGTGTCTTGGCACATAGGTGTGTTTGTATTTGAAGCTAATTCAAAATTTTTTATTATGGTGTTTAATTGATTCCTAGCTACCTCATTTCTTTCTTGATCTAGAGCCATTTTAATGCCTTGCTTAATATCTAGTGGGAGTTCTGTGACCGCAAGTTTAAGAAGGTTAATAGTTGTATTCTCAATAACCAGATCTAACATTGAAGTCACCTATTTTGGAACAGGTGCGATTAATTTCTCCCTCATCTGGAGCTCCGTCATTTCTTGTGCATTCTGTATCATAAAAGAAGCTCGTTCCCATAAGCTCTGTCTACTTACCTTTTTCCTCGCTATTCCCTGCTCAATTGCTTTTAACCCTACCGCTACAGCCTCCTCAACATACATCTCTGTTTCACCCATAGTTGGAATTATGTACTCCTCGTGTATTCCTTTCTTCTCAGCGTAGTTGGCTATAGCATGTGCAGCTGTAATACACATCTCATCGGTGATCTTCATGGACATCACGTCTAAAGTGCCCCTAAATATCGCTGGAAATCCTAAAGAATTATTCACCTGATTGGGAAAATCTGAACGTCCAGTTGCAACAATTTTGGCTCCAGCTTCTTTTGCTTCCCATGGCCATATCTCAGGTATTGGATTTGCTCCCGCTAATACTATTGCATTATCTGCCATTTTAGTGACGCATTCTTTTTTTATGACTCCTGGTCCTGACCTAGAGTAAGCTACTAAAACATCAACATCTTTTAAAGCATCTATGATATCTCCAGTTCTTTCTTCAGTATTAGTCTTCTTACACATCTCCCATTTAACGGGATCTTTCTCTTTAACATCTACTCTTCCTGAATGGAGGATACCCTTAGAATCAACTATTATGATATTATCAGCTTTAATTCCCGCAATCATTAAATATTTAGCCACATTCATGTTTGCAGATCCTGCTCCTATTAACGTAATTTGAACCTCTCCTAGTTTTTTACCTACTACCTTCAAAGCATTAAATAATGCAGCTATCGTTACCAAAGCTGTTCCTTGTTGATCGTCATGCCATACCGGAATATCCAACTCTTCCCTTAATTTTTCAAGGATATAGTAACATTTAGGTTTTTGAATGTCTTCCAGGTTTATACCTCCAAAAGTAGGTGTTAACCATTTAACTACAGAGATTATATTTTCTGCATCAACAGTACCCAAGCATATAGGGAGGGCATCTACGCCTCCAAGGTACTTGAAGAGTAATGCTTTTCCCTCCATTACGGGTAATCCTGCTTCTGCACCTATATTACCTAATCCAAGAACTCTAGTGCCATCTGATACTACAGCTACGAAATTCGACTTGTTCGTATGTGTATATACTTCATTTCTATTTTTGTATATATCCTTACACGGCTCAGCTACGCCAGGGGTATACCATATTGAGAAGTCCTGAAATGTTCTAATGGGAACCTTTGGAGCTATTTGTATCTTCCCAGTATAAAAGGGATGATATTTCATAGCAAATTCTTTCGGTTTATTAGCTTTAGCTAAAAGGTCCTCTACATTCAATTTTTTAGCCACTATACATTCCACCATCTATTGTAAGTAATGTATAGGATTTATTTAACATTGTACGAGTTGAACCTTTCCTTATTCGATTAAAAAATCAATCTCAACCATATCAAGTACATTTTAAACTTAAAGGAAAATATCTAACAAAACGTCTACTATAATAATTTCTATTTTTCTTTAAAATTGTTAAAATATTAAAATTCTTATGTGTACATTTTCGAGTAAAAATGTAAGTGAAGAAATTTATAAGAATGGGTATAGAAGAAAACTATGTATTTAGAAGTCAAGGGAGGGAAATAATAATAGTTGGAAAATCTAACCCATGACATAGTTATTGTTGGAGCAGGAATAACCGGTTTGAGGGCGGCTATAGCCGCTGTTGAGTTTAATGATCATATCGACGTAGCCGTTGTTTCGAAGGTTTATCCTATACGTTCGAATTCAGTTTGTGCGCAAGGTGGAACTGCAGCAGTTATAAAGAAAGAAGACTCGTACGATCTTCATGCTTGGGACACAGTTAAAGGATCGGATTTCCTTGCAGATCAAGATATTGTTGATTTTTTTGTAAAAAATGCCCCGAGAGAGATCATCACTTTGGAACATTGGGGCTGTCCATGGAGTAGGACCCCTGAGGGAAAAATAGATCAACGACCCTTTGGTGGACATAGTTTCCCAAGAGCGTGTCTAGCAGCGGATATGACAGGACTTGTCGAAATGCATACACTATACGGAAGGGCAGTATTGGAAGAAAATATAACATTCTATAATGAGTGGTTCGTAACATCCCTGATCATAGAACAAAATATTACAAAGGGTTTAACAGTTATTGATATGACGCGTGGAGAAATGTATGCAATACATTCAAAAGCCATTATAATGGCAACAGGAGGCTATGAACGCATCTATGAATTCACTACATTCTCGCATACAGCGACGGGGGACGGAATGGCCATAGCCTATCGATCTGGTTTACCTCTAAAAGATATGGAATTCGTGCAATTTCACCCTACCGCTCTAATCCCCTCAGGAGTACTGATAACCGAAGGTGCCCGGGGTGAAGGGGGATATTTAATTAATGTTGAAGGCGACCGTTTTATGAAAAAATATGCACAAGAAAAAATGGAGTTAGCCCCACGTGATATTATTGCACGAGCTGAAACAATAGAGATTCAGCAGAAACGCGGGTTAGAAGGTCCCTATGGGCCCTATATAGCACTTGACCTTCGACATTTAGGTGAAGAAAAAATAAACGAGAGATTACCCCTAATAAGAGATGTCGCAATAAAACTGGGTGGAATAGACCCCGTTGAAGAACCAATACCCATAAAACCCGCAGCCCACTACTCTATGGGAGGAATCCATGCTAACATAAAAACGGAGACACCTGCTTCAGGATTATATGCCGCAGGTGAATGCGCATGTTTGAATCTTCATGGAGCAAACAGATTAGGAACAAACTCTACCAGCGACTGTCTAGTCTTTGGTCACATAGCAGGCGAAGAAGCAGCAAAATATGCTCTTTCAAAATATCTCCGAGAATTTCCAAAGGGAATGATAGATATGGAGGAAACAAGAATTTTTAACGAGATTTTAGGCAATGAGGGTGACGAGCAAGTTTCAAGTATCCGAGATGAAATGAGACGTATAATGAATGAGAAAGTCTGGATATTCAGAAACGAATATGAATTAAGAAGCGCTCTTAAAGAGGTAAAGGAACTTAAAACTAGATTCAAAAATATTAAAGTCGAGGATAAAAGTAGAACCTTTAACACAAGTCTCATGGAAGCATTACAACTTGACTTCACTTTGGATCTAGCAGAAATTACAATAGTTAGTGCAATATCCCGAACAGAATCTAGAGGAGCTCACGCAAGACTTGAGTATCCAAAACGTGATGATAAAAATTGGCTAAAGCACAGTATGGTATACAACACAAAGAATGGACCAGAAATTAAGTACATACCAGTCACAATAACCAAATGGTCCCCAGTCACGAGGACTTATTAGGAAGATTCAATCTTGAATTCTGAAAGTGAAAAAAAAATTAAGTTTAATATACAGCGTTTTGATCCAGAAGGTGGTAAACATTACATATCGACGTATACTGTACCCATCCGTGTAGGAACAACGATACTTCATGCTCTCATATACGTTAAGGATTATCTTGATGGAACACTTACTTTCAGACATCAATGTAGGATGGGACAATGCGGAAGTTGTGGAGTCATAGTTAATGGTAAACCAATGTTAGCATGTTATACACAAGTACTTCACCTTGGAACAGACACAGTTAAAATTGAACCACTTACAAACATGCCAGTTATAAAAGATTTAGTCGTTAACTTTGACTCATTTTTCAAGAAACACGCAAAAATTGAACCGACATTAATCAGGGCTGAGGATACATTCAAGAAGCTCACTGAATTCATCCAAATACCGAGTGATTTAAAGAAGTATTGGGATAAAGCCATATGTATAAAGTGTTCCTTATGTAATGCATCTTGTCCAGCTGAAATAGATCCCAAATTTCTTGGCCCCTCAAGTTTGACTGCGAATTATAGATTTATATTGGATACACGTGATGATGGTAGAAATAAGCGATTAAAGAAATCATCTGAGAGCATATGGCTTTGCACTTCATGCAATTCCTGTACATTAAATTGTCCAAAAGAGATCGACTGCTCAACTGCATTAACTGAAGAGCGAAGTCTCATAATTGAGGAGGGTATCTTTTTTCCGAAGACTGCGATAGTAGTACTGGATAGCGCATTCAAGTATTACATACCTATTCGCATGCCCTCTAGAATAAGAAATGAATGGAGTATAAACCTCGATATTAAAGAAATATCTATAGTTAAAGAGACAATGGTTC
>JAUWWH010000168.1 GCA_030617005.1 Candidatus Bathyarchaeota archaeon
CGTATCGATCTTTTTTAGACTCTATACATCTCCAGCAGGGGTAGGGTTCAAATCCCACCCTGGGCACTACAACTGAACTGGCGACAATTTCTTCTCATTTTCTTTTCCGAAAGACTTTGACACCATTATCTCGCAGATAATGTCTGTGGGATTAAAAATTAATCCCAAACCCAAGTGTTTAGCTTCTACCATTTGTCGAAATGAACTATCTCATTTAATGGCTTCTTAGGAGGTTGACTTGGGTTTTCATTAGGTATTCCAAAAGCAACCGCACCTACTATCCTAGAATCAGCTGGAAGTTTTAACGTTTCTTTGAGTTTTCTTTCATCAAAAGCACCCATCCAACATGATCCCACTCCTTGAACCCAACCTGCAATCACCATGTTTTGAAGGGCTATCGTTACATCCATCAAGGAAAGCTTTTCAATGATTACCTCAGACTGTTTGTAAAAACCCAATACTATGAAAGAGGCATCTAGAGTGAATCTGTTAAATCCTCTAAAAGAAAAAGCCTCTTTTGCTATATGGTCTCTTGCTACAACAAAGTACCAAGGTTGCATATTTGTCGCAGAGGGTGAGCACCTACCAGCCTCTAAGATATTATTCAAAACTTCCTCGCTTACAGGTTCATTCTTGTATTTTCTAATACTTCTGCGAGTGAGGATTTGCTCAATACAAGTCATAGTTTATGTAATAATATTTTCATTTATAAAAAGAATTAAGATATCCTTCCTAAAAAAATGGGGGGTTTGCGGGAGACATCCACAGTGCTTCAGGGTGAAATAGGGGGAATATCTGAAGGGTAATTATTTCATAAAAAAGGGAGAACTTGTATGTTGCACAGTACTGACATGAATCCCCTAGGCTGTCATATTTCACGATGAATTTATACAATTTATAGGTTGCCCATTCAATACAAATTGGAAGTAGTATACAATAGCATATCATGCGCTACATAATTGCATTATATTCCTTTATGTGAATCAATGCTCTAGTGATATCTTCAGCAATCATCCTCCGTTTACTCTTTTCTATAAAGAAGCTGAAACCTGCTTGCAGGTAGGATGGGAAAACTCTCTTCCTTCGAAAGAAATACTCCTGATTTCGAATTTTATACGTTGATCCAGCGGGAATCACTCTTGGCTCACCCATCCTCTTTGCGATGTAGTTGATAGCTTTTATCGCTGCGTCCCCCATAAGCATAAATATCTTTACATTAGGAAAGAATGCCAGTTCCTTCTCCAGTATATGAGAGCACTCCTTAATGATACCCGACTTTATTCCATATCCTATTTTCCCGCATTTCACGGCTGTAGTAAAGTATATGCCTAAATCCAACAGGTCCTTTATAGATGAAACATCAGCACCTGCATCCTTAAATGCTTGAACTGTAGTCTTTTGAAACAATGGATTCCCCTTAGTATAATAATAGTCTGTAGAATTAGCTGGAGCAGCTTCTGAAATCATTATAATGGAAACCTGCGCACTTTTCACATCTACATCTGGTATGATACAGCACTCATGCTTCACTTCAATACATGGAAATGTTTCACATTTGACATACTCATTCACTCGCATCTATATCCCTTCTATTACGTCCAATTGGATAATGATGGTGATTAAGTAAAAATATTTTTCATCCTATGTAACATTCTACTTGATTTTACTGTTCAAAGAATTAGGGGGAGTATCTGGGTGGGTAACAATAGTTTACAAAAAGTATCTCATTATCCCGCAGAAAACAACTTTAGGATTAAAAATTTAATATACAAACCCAACACTATCCTATCTCATTCACTTAAAGCGAACTAGCTAACCCGTCTATTACCGAGATATAACCAAAGAGATACAAGTCCCCAAATGCTGGAAGAAGTTGAAGAATAAACGATTAACGAAATAAGAAAGTTTGACATCTTCAATCAATTCGGTTCATGTGAACTATTAATCTATGTTTCATCATAAGGACTCCTGTAGAATCCCTTCTAATTCATTTAATGAATGTATGAGATAATCGGGATGAACCCTCGTCTCCTTAATAGTTGAATTGGGGGAGGTTCGTACGATCCACGCGGTCTTCATGTTCACTCCCTTCGCCCCTTGGATGTCGCATAGTAAATCATCCCCTACGAAGAGAGTTTCTTTAGGTTCCACATTCATAAGGGTTAGAAACTTATTGAATATATGCGGGTGTGGTTTCCTCCATCCCACCTCTTCCGAGACTAAAACACAATCGAAATACTCCTCTAAACCCAACTTACTCAAGGAATTATATAGAAAGGCTGTGTCAGTAAAATTTGAGATCAACCCTATTCTATAGGATTCCCGTAACCGCAAAATGGTTTCCAACGCATCATCATAAACAACGAGAACCCAAGGATCAAAGTAAGCTTTTACAGCCTCAACTATCGCTGGGCTTGTGGTTTCGAGGTCAAATCCTAACCTTTTGAGAGCAGAAGTTATCCAGATGCGGTTGCTAACTTCCCTATGAGTGCTGTGTCTCACTCGTCGATGTTCTAAGGACACTTCCCTATAAGTTTGCATGAACTCTTCAGGAGAAGGGTCGATGTGGTGTAGATTGAGCATCTGACATATGTTGTCTATACAAACTGTGACCTCTGCCTTGGCTTCTACTAAAGTTCCAAAAAAGTCGAAGCCCACTACCTTAACAGTCATAACATCACCATCAGCAATTTCTACCCTTAATATTTTCTTCCTTTTTATATTAAGTAATTCATCATTCTATCGAGGATACCTAAACTAAAAAAAATTAAACGTTTATTTAGAGCTTGAAAAAATAAAAAGGGGGAGATTTGCGGGAGACGTCTCCAGCAAGGGTGGGGTTCAAGTCCCACCCCCCACACCTAAGAATGAAATGGTGGCTAAAGCAGTTACTTAACATCTTCTGGAAAGAGTTGCTTTCCTTTTTCTGTATATTCGATAGCACCTATTTGTTTGAACATATCCAATCCGTCAGTGACGAACCATCCCTCTACAATTTTGCCATTAACTATGCGATAGATGGCAACAGCCATAGTTGTTATCTTCTTGCCAGTAGGGGCTAGTCCAAAAAATTCACCTGTATGGGTTCCCGTATATGCAAGACGAAGCCACACCTTATCCCCTTCAGCAATGATATCGTCAATAGTTTCATACCAATCTGGGAAGGCTTTGAAACCCATGTAAAATAATTGTTTGACACCTTCTGGACCGACTTGATTAGTGTGGTCAACATAATCTGGTGCCACAAAATCATCAAATGTAGATAGATCATGCTTATTATAGGCTTCAATAAATTTGCGAACAATAGCTTTATTCTCTTCCAATGACAAATAAAATCATCTCCTTCTCCATTATTATTTCAATTATCTTTTTTTAACATTTAAGCATTGTTGCCTTCGTGTGAGTATTTATTTCTCCAAAATGTTTTTTCAACTTCTCTGATGATTTCTCGACTTGCTTTTCGAGTGTTCTAGCGAATAATTTGACGAGAGCTTTGCCTACAACCCTCCACTTTCATAGAGCCATGATAATAGATTAATAAGAATTCATGTGTTGAAGTTTCACTTCTTTTGCAGGTTCTGCTTTAGGTTCTGAGCAAACTCTTCAGCATGTTTGAGGTCTTCAGCATTAGGTCTACCCTTATTTATTCCCCCATATAGTTTGTTTATTCTCCCCATTAGTTTTTCAATTAAATTAGCTTCTTTATTCCCTCCATAAGTGTCAAAACCTTTACAACTAAATTCATCAACAATCATTTAACCTTTAGATTGCAGTTTTTCCCTAAGCGGCGTGTGAAATTCACGCGCGTTCCTA
>JAUWWH010000183.1 GCA_030617005.1 Candidatus Bathyarchaeota archaeon
ATACTGAGATCATATCCACTTCACAAAGATTAGCTGGAGAGATCGAGAGAATTCACGGACATTCATGTTCCACAGTAATAACTTCTGAACGATACGAAGTCGCAGGAGAGATTACACGAGAAGTTCAAAAAATAACCACTCCAAAAAAAACCTCATTAAGAGAAACCATCCACACCTTAACGACTCATAGAATCCTTGGCTACCCAATCATGATCGCCACAGTACTCTCAATTTTCTTCATCATTTTCACATTCGGAGACTTTTTTTCAGGACTCTTAAGTGACTTCTTTTATGGCTGGGAATTAGCCTTTAAAAGCTTGTTTGGAGAAGGAATTATAGCAAGATTACTATGGGGCGGAATCATCGAAGGCATAATTGCGGGAATCACTGTTGCCATACCATACATCGCCCCATTTTATTTCATTCTCTACCTTCTAGAGGATTCCGGATATCTCAGTAGAATTGCATTTCTCATGGATAATTTAATGCATAAGATAGGTCTACATGGAAAAGCCTTCATACCATTAATGCTTGGCTATGGGTGCAATGTCCCAGCTTGTATGGGGTGTAGAATCATGGAAACAGAGAGAGAGCACCTCCTCGCTGGATTTATTACCACGCTGGTGCCATGTGCAGCAACGACAGTCATCATAGTTGGTTTAGTGGGTACATTCGTTGGTTTCGAATGGGCTTTAGCCATTTACATTTTCAATTTATGCATCATATTTATACTTGGAAAGATTGCTTCCAAGGTTTTACCCGGTGAACCAACTGCACTCATAATGGAGATGAATGAATACCGAGTACCTCATCTTAAAACGGTTGCTAAACAAGCATGGTTCAGGTTAAAGGAGTTCATCAAAACAGCATTCCCTTTGATTATTGCTGGTAGTTTCTTGATTAAACTTTTAGATATTCTCAAACTTCTCGATCAAATAGCCATTATTCTCAGCCCCATCACCGTCATTTGGCTAGGATTACCAACCATAGCAGGGGTAACTCTCATCTTCGGAGTGTTAAGAAAGGAGTTGACGTTGATAATGCTGGCAACACTACTCGGAACAACAAATTTTGGTAGTGTATTAACACCAATTCAGATGGTCGTATTTACTCTTGTAACACTATTCTATATACCATGTATTTCAACTATAGCAGTCCTAGTCAAAGAGTTTGGTTATAAGAATGCTCTTTTCATCACCATCTTTGAGATTGTATTCGCCATTCTCCTTGGCGGTATAGCATTTAGGCTATTACCAATGTTAGGTGTTCTTTAACATCTTCAATTTTGCGTTGAAGACATATAATGTATCATCATTTTAGAGTACCCTAAATCAAAGAAAGGAAAAATTTCCGAAAGAAAAATGGAATTGATGAGTTCATTGATAAGCTCTATGATTTTATTAAAGTGAATATAAAAGTGAAAAAGAATTTCTTGCAAAGGTTAAAAATGATAAGAGAGTAATAGTACGCTTAAATCTTATTTGTACAGCACATTTAAATATGCGGGTAAATAATAAAAAATTAATAACATGAGTATTACTATTTTAATAAAAAGTAATAATTTTGTGGCTGTCTGAGAGGGTATATACGATGAAAAACGTTGATCGAACAAAAGCTTTAACGATCGCTGCTCTGATGGCAGCACTTGCGAATATCTTATCGACAGAACTACTCACAATCCCTATCGTTATTGGTCCTTTTGCATCGAAAGTTCATTTCACTCAAATACCTATCTTTATCAGTGCTATTCTTTCAGGGCCTTTGGCAGGCCTGCTGACAGGTGCTATCGGTGGATTATACATGAGCTATACAGTTGGTATGCCCTTCATTGTTGGGGGATTAGCTATACTCGGTTTTTCCGCTGGGATTCTTTCTCATCGGTTGAAGTTGAGACCATTATTATCTTCAGCTTTTGCTTGGTGTATTCAAGCACCCTACGTTTTCGTAACTGATTATGTATGGTTCGTTTATTCAAGATTCATGCCTTCACCTGTTGCCTTGACAGTGGTCACTACAATCTTAATTAATTTGACAATCGAAGCTATAATAGCTTCAATTATAGCTATAACTGTAATACATTACATAAAACGAACAGGGATAATCCAATAATCGAATAGGACAGCCTCTGCATGACAAAGCGTAAATCATATTCTAACGATGTAGCAGATACTTGGGATGAACGGTTTTACACACCAGCGCTTACAACAGCTCTAGAGAAACTTGTACCCAATTTTGATTTAAAACCTGGACAAAATATTCTCGATGTCGGCAACGGCACTAGGATTTGGATCCCTTTCTAGATTCAAGCCATATATCCAGCAGGCTCTATCACAGCGATCGTTGGCTAGGGTTCTTGAAGAGAAGCAGGTTGCATACAAGGAAATGTCTGGAGAAGCAGCGTTTTATGGATCAAAAATTGACGTAATGATAGTATAGACTTGAGTTAACTATCAAAAGGCATATAAAATGTAACATTACTACTCATAAGCGACTGGTGACGATTAATTGAATAAACAAGTATCTCCTTATGGTTCGTGGAGATCACCTGTTACCTCGGATATAGTGGCTTCAGGTGTAATAAGGCTAGGGCAGATTGAGATCGAGGGTGACGATATCTACTGGTCCGAGATTCGCCCCTCGGAGGAGGGACGATACGTTATTGTAAAGTATTCTCCTGATAGTGAGATAATTGATGTAAATCCTCCCCCATTTAACGCCCGTACAAGGGTCCATGAATATGGTGGAGGAGCATATAAGGTAAACAACGATACAGTTTATTTCACAGATTTCAAGGACCAACGGATCTATAAGATGAAGCTGGGCGAAGAGCCATGGCCGATAACTCCTAAAAATGCACTGCGTTACGCTGATATTGTGTTCGACAATCATCGTAGCAGGGTTATATGCGTGAGAGAGGATCATAGAAAACGAGGCGAGGAAGCAGTAAACACAATTATTAGTATGGACTTGAATGGAAAAGATGTTAAGAAAATAGTATCTGGCAACGACTTTTATTCTTCCCCTCGCCTCAGCTCAGACGGAAGCCAGCTAGCTTGGATTACTTGGAACCACCCTTATATGCCCTGGGATAAAACCGAATTATGGATAAGCAAACTAAGTGACGATAATTCAATTGAAAAGACATTATGGGTAACCAAAGAGTACGAGGAATCGGTTGTACAACCACTGTGGTCTCCAGATAATGTCTTGTATTTTGTCTCTGACCGGAGCAACTGGTGGAATATCTACTGCTGGAAGGATAATGAAGTAACACCGGTTTGCCCAATGGAAGCTGAATACGCGACTCCACTCTGGGTTTTCGCTCAGTCAAATTACGCTTTTGAATCAGAGCACAAATTAATCTGCAGTTACACGAAGAAGGGTAAGTGGCATATTTCCCAGTTAGATACTGAAACAGGCCAAATAGAAGAAATAAAAATCCCTTACACTCATATTTCTAATCTCCATGTATCCAATAGATATGCGGTGTTTATCGGTGGATCGCCCCAAGAGGTATCCTCGGTAGTGAAACTGGATCTGGAAAC
>JAUWWH010000214.1 GCA_030617005.1 Candidatus Bathyarchaeota archaeon
TTAATGCAGTCGCCATATCGGACATATTGTGTCCCATTGCAGCGTCTCCAACCCAATTTACACAGAGCTTTTTAGGCCACATGAGCTTCGCAGCCATCGCAGCACCCCATGAGAATCCAAGGTTAGTATTATATCCCCATCCCAAATAACTTCTTGGAACGATAGATTCCCAGATAGCTGTAGCTTGTTCACGTGGGCCACCTGCTTCATGAGTTAAGACTGTATTATTTCTATCAAATGTATGCATCATGTCCCAAACAACCCTGTATGGATTGATGGGTTTCTCATTTGAGGTGAGTTTAGGTAGCCATTCCTTCAATTGAAGCTTCTTTTCCCTTGCAATTTCCGTTTCAAGAACCTCATTTCTCCTACGTCCATTACCGCTGGTCTGTCTCTTTACCTCCTCAATGAGTTGACTTAGAACCAGTTTAGCGTCTCCTATAACAGCATGATCCACCCTATGGAACAAGTTTACGTCATATTCACCTATATTGTTTAAGATTATAGTCTTTCCAGGTGGTACTGGAGGTCCAAAGACGCCTGACATACTTGTTCCAATTCCGAAGACAAGATCAGCCCTACTCATACACAGCCAGAGAGCCCTACCCCGCATCCCAACAGATAGGGGATGATTTTCTGGAAACGCGCTCTTACCTTTAATACTCGTAATAACTGGCACTTGGACGAGTTCAACGAATTCTCGAAGTTTTTCGGTTGCATCCGCTTGAAGAACCCCGTCACCCACGTAAAGTACAGATTTCTCGGCATTTAGAAGTGCACGAACAGCAACCTCAACATCTCGAGGGTCTGCTTGGAATTTCCAACCTTTAACAGGTTTATAGGTGAAATCTGAGTCTGAAATTTCGCCACGTAATGCATCTACCATCATCTCAAGAAGAACCGGAGCTGGTCTTCCCGTTCTCAATCTAGTATAAGCTATTCTCATGAGATCAACTATGTTTGTTGCATTGTTAAGACGGGCAGCCCACTTAGTAATGCAAGCTAAATTCTGGGTTGACTCCCACACCCTTTTACCTAGCTGATTCATTTGATATCCAGTAGGCATCATTAGCATGGGGGAAAGGTCATAGAACGCTTGTCCTAAACCTCCAACAGTATTATAGGCACCCCACCCCATCTGGCACATAGCAACCCCAGTCTTATGACCCATGGAAAACCGCGTATATGCATCGGCCATTGCAATGGCTGTTCGCTCATGTCGCGTCGTTATTACTCTAATCCCCTCATCTAAAAGTTCCTGTGTAACAGGAACTATTGGATAGTGTGCAACGAATTCCGTTCCTTCCATCTTCAAAACTTTAGCTATAACTTCTCCTCCTTTCAAAACATCATCCTCTCCACATATACAACAATTAAGCACATATGACGTAATTAAATAGATATACGTTAAATAATAATCGGTGAAAAATTGGATAATGTACCAGGATTGATATTCTGAATAATAATTCTATCATCCAATTAACAGTGGAAAAAGATAGTTCTGAGAACCGAAAGGGCTGATCCCAACTTACTGAAACGATCAAAGTTTCTTTAAAAAACGTAACATCTCAAGCTATAGTAAACTGTTTAAACTATCAAAAAAACGTAAGTTCTATACATTCGAGAATAGTCCATATTAAGTTATCTTTAAGATTTATACAAATATTTTAGATTGAGAGTGGGTCATTTCGGTCGAGATGAAACAGAATGCTTAATGGAACATCAACAAGGACTGAATAAAATCTATGCTAATTTCGATAACGTAGAAGAGAGACTAGAAGAGATATACAAACAAGCAATCCCTGAACTGTCAATCTTTCAGAGGGCAGTCCAAGTAGTACAAGTAAATGAAGAGATGAAAAAAAATTAGAAAACTGGAAGACCAAAAAGACGCTTTGATTAAGGATGGGTATTTGAAGGATGTTAAGATTAATCGCCTTACAAAGTGCCTTGATGGATGGGGAGACTATAAGAAAAGAATTCTCACTAGGGAAAAGGAGATATTTGCTAAACGAGAAGCTCAATTACGCAAAAAAATTTTGAAGATGGTAAAGAGATTAAGAGAACATATAAACTAATTCTCTCTAACGAGACTTGAGAAGATCGAGGAAGTAACCCAAAAATTGAAAAAAGCGATAGAAAATCTGTAGAAGTTGAGAAAGATGCTTTTTTTCACATTAATAGAATCAGCTAAGAAACAGAATCCTTCATCAAGAAGCGCACACTATTTAGAAAAAAATGATTATTACCGTAATTAGCTCTTCTTTAGTTTCTCTAATATTGTTACTGCTCTATCCAAGGTTATTGATCCTTTAAGCAATTCCTCTAATACTTTGTTCTCGTATTTTCCAGCATTTATCTGTTTTACAATTTGTTTAGCATATAGAGGCATGTGGCCTTTTTATAATCCCTCTGACTCACTTAGTACACATAAAACATCCCTAAAAAAGAGGCTTGAGGTTTCAGGATATACTACTGGCGTGTTTGTTTATCTTTGGATTCTTGGTTGTTGTTTATGTTTTCAGTATTTTGAATGTAAGATTTCCAAAGGAGATCGTCAAGTCTGTTCATGTGCTCATCAAGCTTATTCATATGCTCATCCAGTTTACTCAGATCGTTACTCAACACCTGTATCCGGACATCATACTTCTCTAAATTTCGGTTAGTATCTAGAATATGCTCGTCGATTCGATTATCAAGTTTGGAGTGATTATACAGGGCAAACAATTCAATTGTGATGGCGCCAAGAACTATGAATTACATAATAGTTCCAAATTCAAATTCCATTAATCTCACCTGAAATGACCAGCATTCACTATACCAGTTAAATTAAATAATACTAAGATATTTTTAAATTTTAAATAGAATTATGAGATTGAACGGAAAAGAACGGGATAAATCTTCTCAAAGTTTAAAAATTTGTTTCTCTCTCTAATAGTATCTGTCATTAAGTAAACTTCTCAATAAATCATAAAATAATGAAATTATAAGAGAAATTTTGCCTATATAGGCAAAAATTAGCGAAAAAAGATTTCTAAAGTCTTCTTTTTTATATTTATCGATTATAGAAGAGAATCCTTAAA
>JAUWWH010000252.1 GCA_030617005.1 Candidatus Bathyarchaeota archaeon
CAACACCAAATGGAGGAGGTGGACCCGGTGCTGGTCCTGTTGGTGTTGTAGAGGCGTTAAATTCATTATTGCCCATTCCGAGAGTGGAGTTTGATGGAAAGCGCTTCTACTTAGACTATTATCATCCGCAAAGTATAGGAAGTGTTGGAGGGTTCTATGGAAATTTAGAGTTTATAGTGAGAGCCTTCACTTAAATTCTCTCGATGGGAATTAGTGGATTGAATAAAATAGCTGAATTCAGTGTCTTAAATGCAAATTACTTGGCTCATAAAATCTCAGAGATCAAAGGATTCAACCTTGCATATGGGATGAATAGATTGAGAAAACATGAATTTGTGATAAGCTGCTCTAGGCTCAAAGTGGATACAGGTGTAACCGCAAAACATGTGGCTAAGAGGATGCTAGACTATGGCATTCACGCTCCCACGATATACTTTCCGCCTATTGTAGAAGAAGCTTTGATGATAGAACCTACTGAAACTGAATCCATTGAAGAACTCAACAGATATGTAGAAATTTTTTCTCAAATATCAAAGGAAGCTTATATGAATCCGAAGATAATCTTAGAAGCCCCCCACAACACGTCTATCAAAGCTTTAGATGAGGTCAAAGCTTCACATCCAAGAACCATGTGTTTAAGCTGGAGGATGTACAAAAAACAGCAAAAAATAAACACGATGTGAGAGATACAACCTTTTTATTAAAATCAGGATCTTACACATTATCTGAGATTCTATTACTCTAAAGTAGGAATATGCAATAAAAAGATCACTGTGTCTCCACCTAACTTACTTTCCTATTCCTGCCACATCTATCGACATCATAGAACGGCATCTTAACTACTCTACTTTCAAGGAGTCTTCCCCTAACTTCAATATATAACGTTGTTCCTTCTATATCTAAACTGGGCGGTACAATACCCCATACCTATCCCACTCCTTAACAATGATAAAAATCCTCCACTAGTCACATAACCCACTTCCCTTCTGTCCCTAAAGATTTTAAAACCGTGACGCGGAATTCCGCGGTTAACCATCTTAAAACCAGTACGTAACTTTGAAACTCCAATTTCTTTTTGAGTAACCAATGCCCTCTTTACTATAAAGTCACCTTTGTCAATATTCACGGCAAAATCTAGTTTAGCTTCATAAGGTGTTATCTTCTCAGTGAGGTCATTACCATAAAGACAAAATCCTGCTTCAAGGCGTAGACTATCTCGAGCTCCAAGACCACATGGCTTGATTTTTGATTCTTTCCCTCTTTCTAAAAGGTTATTCCAAACCTTCAAAATGTTATCAGAATTTGAGTCATTTCCTTTAAATAGAATTAGTTCGAAACCTTTCTCACCGGTATATCCCCCTTTCATTATCAAGACTTTCTCTCCAAATACCTCCATCCATTTAACATGGAATTCTTTAATCCCTGTTAAATCATTTTTAACAAGCTTCTGCAATGTAAAGGAGGCTTTGGGTCTTTGAAGAGCAAACATAACAGTTTCATCAGATATATTCCTAACCTTTACATCAAAAGCTTTAGCATGTGAAATTAACCATTGGTAATCCTTTCTTATATTCACAGAATTGTATACAATTAAATTATAATCTTTAATGTTGTAAACAGTTAGATCGTCTACTATTCCACCATTAGCGTTACATATGGTTGAATATTGGCCTTGAAAAGGGTTTAGTTTAGATATATCACTTGATGTGACGTAGTTCAAGAATTCAGTCATACTCTTTCCAGTGATTATCGCTCTCCCCATATGTGATGCATCAAAGAGACCAACATTTCCCTGACTGTCATGTGTTCGGAGATGACTCTTTCATACCAAAAAGGCATCTCGAATCCTGAGAATTCTTGTAATAAACCATGAGCCTTATGAAACTTATGGAGTAGTAATCTTTTCATTTCACAATCACCAGAAACCATTTGATTCAATATTTACATTTTACTCAAATACAGCAAATTATATTCTTTAAATACCCTAATAAAACTCAAAAGTTGCTTCTTAAATTCTACCAAAAGATTCAGAGTACTAACGGATAAACCTACTCATACACTTTGTAAAAATAGATAACATTCTTTACTCGCCCATCTAACTATTGGGTTTTTCATTATATGATAGTTTAGACGTTTTCCTTAACTTTCCAGCCGTATATACACCCTATTTGATATATGCATTCCACTACTGAATCAAACTAAAAAAGGATTATCTAGCTCACGTTCCGTTTGATTATAGTCTTAACTTCAGTAATTTCTTTTCAGGTCAGGTTTCTGATTAATGCATGTTGCGTATTTTTCCCATTTTTTATTAACTAGATGCTTGGTTTTATTATTAATTTTATGAATGGGGGGGGTTCTTCATTGATGAACACTTCAATAGCTTATTACTTGAAATGTTGTGGAAGGTGTGATATCTCTATAAGTTTTTGTGTATTATTACGCATATCTCTTAATATTACACATCCTTCAGATATCTCCTTCTCTCCAACGATTAGTGTAAATGGAATCCCCTTTTTGTTAATATATTCAAGCTGCCGTTTTAGTGATCTACCCATAACTTCGATTTCTGTCGGAATTTTGTTTCTCCTAAGTGTTTGTGCA
>JAUWWH010000059.1 GCA_030617005.1 Candidatus Bathyarchaeota archaeon
ATAGTCGACACCAGTCTAATGAAAAGCATAAAAAGCCTTTTTTAGTTAATCTCTAATCCTCCATACAATGTAACATAAAACTACGTCAGTAATAAATTACATTGATTTATCCATCATCGTCTACGAAGTGGAAAACTACATGATGTTTAAGTATTTCTTGAACTTTTCCTCCAAAAGTATTCCTCTGTCCGTTAAGATGTAGAGATGATTGACAGGCGCGTGTGCATTTGTTTGGCTTAAGGTTCTTTCGACTAAACCACGCTTTTTCAAATCACGGAGGTGATAATAGATATTGCGGAGGCAAGCGTCACCGAGGTAGCAATGATACCTCTCCTTCAGTGTCGTCCAGATACTGTAACCATGAGAAGTGCCATTTTCTTGAATTATCGCCAAGATCTTGAGTTTTGTCTCTCCAATGGTTCTGTATAGTCGGGGCAATAGGTCAACTCCTTAACATTTATAAGTAACCATCACCCGATTTAAAATTACCTTTAGGTAATGAAGGTTTGAGCTTTTTCAAATCCGATGTCAATCCGTAACAATCAGGTTCCATTTAAACAAAATGTAACATTCCATGAAAGATCGTCATGGATAATTATACGAATGTGATTCCCTCATGAAAGGACTTGAATGCAAAAGGGATTGGTGAAGAGAATTTAGGAGTATACAGGGGAGAGATAAGACGCAAAAGATCATAATAAAGAATAAAAAATCATCCTCAAGGGTAATTAATACGTCAAGTAGAACACAATACTTAGGGGTAACCATAAAGGGAATTAAGTTTACTAAAGAATGGTACTATAGGTCCCACATACATCCCCTCATAGCTAGGCTTTATCAACTCCTTTTAAGATTGATATGGATGAGAGGTATCATTGTTCTCCATCATCCTCTGAGGTTGACAAAATGGGGAAAGATTATGAACCAAGCACTATCTGAGGGTTACGTGAAAATCGTTGAAAAAACTCATCTATCCTCAGAAGGAATTCGAGAACGAATAAAACAAATGATAGGGGACGCTCCGAGGGATATCTATGCTTAAGACAGAAGATGCATATCACCAAAGAATCATTCAGAAAGGGAGATGCCCTGAGTGCAATAAATCTGAGTTCGTGACAGACAGGAACACGGGTGAATTAGTCTGTTTTAACTGTGGATTAGTGCTCAAAGACGTCATGCTTAATCAGAGAGCGGAGTGGCGAGCTTATACTCATGATGAAGTGAAGGCAAAGGCACGGACAGGACCTCCTACATCCTATTCACACTACGATAAAGGATTATCAACAACTTTCCAGACAACTCGAGGTTATGATGGTCAACGACTTTCAACGAAGACTCAACTCAAGATGACACGTCTCCGAAAGTGGGATTACCGTGCTAAAATCCACTCATCTATTGATCGAAACCTCTCCCAAGCAATGGCTGAACTTGAAAGATTAGCAGATAAGTTACACATCCCCAAATCGATTAAGGATGAAGCTGCCCTGATCTACAGGAAAGCCCTGGATGAGGGTTTAGTTCGTGGAAGGTCAATCTCCTCGATAGTAGCTGCCTCAATATACGCGGCTTGTCGTATTACAGAGACACCTAGAAAAATCAAGGAGATCGTTGAAGCAAGTGCAAAAAGTAGGAAAGAGATCACAAGATGCTACAGGTTAATCATAAGGAAGCTTAACCTGAAGATGCCAATCATGAACCCTGAGATGTACATATCGAAGATAGCATCGAAAGTAGGTCTAGACCAGAAGACAGAGCTCAAAGCGATGGAGATCATACGGAAAGCGAAGAGAGTGAAAGCCATCGCAGGGAAGGAACCTGCAGGCATAGCCGCGGCTGCACTATACATTGCTTCCCACGACAATACTAAAAAAATAACTCAGAAAAATCTTGCGGATGCAGCAAAAGTGACTGAGGTCACCGTTAGAAATCGATACAAGAAGTTAATAAAAGATTTAAAACTAAATCTAAAATAAAGAATCCTGCACATCTTTCCAAAAATAGTAGAATGATCTAGTGTATGATATTGATAAGTACTTATTTTTTCGATAAATATCAACTTCTTTCAGAAAAAAAATCAATAGTAATAAATAAGGGCTAACACATTACACGATCACTTTTTGAATCCCCAGGCTAAGATTAAGGAAGTAGGTATTGTAACCAATGAGCCAATCATAAAACCCCTCATCCATATAACGATAAAATGAGAAGAAAAACCCATAATTGCCACAGTCATTGTAAACGACATAACTAGCGACATTATCAATGCCATTAAAACTCCTGAAACAATATTTCTATATTTTAGAGGAACGTTCATACTCAAAAAGGGACGATTATTATGCTTATACTTTGGGGAAGGAATTAAAAATTAAGATCATACACAGAGTACATTCTAACCTTTTTTTAACATACCAAAGTGAGCGAAGGATTTATTAATCATTTAACGAGTCTATTCCAATTGATGAGATATGCCAGAGTTTGGTAGTCTCTTTTCTGATCTAACGAAAGACCGTAAACTATCAGATGCTGAATTGATTCGTGCTATAAGATTCATGATTGCAGCAGAGTATGAAGCTGTGTAAATGTATATGCAACTCGCTGAATCCATAGACAATGAAATCGCTATAGAAGTTTTGAAGATATAGCGGATGAGGAGAGGGTTCACGCAGGAGAGTTCTTAAGACTATTACATCATCCTACACCTGGTGAACAAAAGTTTTACGAATAAGGATATGAAGAAGTCGAAGAAGTAATTAAGAAACTAGAGAAATAAAAACAATTTTCAATTTTTTTTCTTCCCCCTTAAATTATTGACGGGTGAGAGGATATGTCAAATTTATTTTTTGGATTCTTAAAGATTAGACTTTCTTATACGTTCTCCTCTAACCTCCGCAGGACCTTTCATTACAGTACATGGATCTATAAATACCTCAGCGCCCCACCTCTCTTTCAATGATAGAAGCCCTTACAGAGAATACTCATAAGGAGACGGACTGATAGTCTATATTCCTTGCTGCGTATCATTTAGGGCTTAATCCATTGCTATAGGGAAGTGTTAGAGAATGACTGAAGCAGTAGTCAATTTAAATCTAATGGCAAATGTCCACAATAAAAAGTGTATCAAGGAGCTAGAAAAGGAGATTTTAGAGCTTGAAAGCCGCTTCAATGAACAAAATGAGAGAATGAAACTGTTCTCAAGGTAGAAGTAAAATGATTATTAAAGAGGATATAAATTTTGAGAATGAGACAGAAGAATCCAGATCATAAGTTATATGGAAACATGGAAACTTGTAGTAACCCATGGAATAAGAACTGTGGAAACAGGGACATAACCGTATTCATCGAATACAAAAAGGAGAGAAGATCCAGCTGTCGATCCTGTAGGAGAAAAATTACCAATAACAAGTACGAATGGGGATAGGTTTAGAGTGGATTAAACATCCAGTTGGATATATGGAAGCGTAATCCCATAGGTTCCTGTAAAAGAGAGAAGCAGACTGAAGTGAAAAGTTTTGACTATTTAAAAAGTTAATAATAATGTGATTCCCAACATGGGAGACAGTAATATAATGTGCCTTGTTCCCTTTTACTTTTAGTTCTAGGATGTGCCATTACAGTTTGACTAATTTGAAATAGTTGTTTACATTCATAACAGTATAAAGTACCAAATTGTTTTGTCAATCTATGAAATAGTTTTGTGTTCAGTGTGATTTTTAGTCAATAGTTAAACTATCAAACCCTTCAGTTTTTTAAATGGCTATGTTTAACAATAATCCCAATATAAAAATGTTTTAAATAGAATTTAAAAGCATAAATTATTTATTTGTTATAAAAAAGACGAGATAAAAATCATCTTCTCTAGGGTATTAAATAAAATCTACACTTAATATTAATGAAATATTTGATTAGAGGGTATAGTTTTGATTCATATTTATGATGTCGACAGTGTAAAACCATTGATAATAGAGTTTTACAGGAAAGCGTGGAGATCTATTAAGGAGACGCGGAGAATCTTTGAAGAGATAGGACTAGAATTAACAAAACACATGTTACAATACCTACCACCCTTACGAAGCCTTCCGAAAGGATTAGTTAATGTTTATGCAGGTCCTATTGCTAGAGCTGGCTGTGGAGCGTTTAGACCATTAGTTGTCAATCTTCTTCAAGAAGAATTTCATGGGAGATGTATTGGGTTTAAGACATTTGGATTGGGGTTGAGTCGTTCAAATGATCCTTTACATCTCCCAGCGAAGGTCTATTGGAATACCCTCAGATATTCAAAACCTGATCTATCTTCTTCCCTTATTTTACTGTATGAAATAGGTGAAGCGACAGGATCAACCATCGAAGGAGCTGTCAGAGAATTGGAGACTTTTAATGCGGTTCCCAGTAACATCATTTTTCAAATTGGAGCTGCTTGTATAGACCAGACTCGGGAACGTTTAGAACAAGTTGCATCAGGTATACATTTAGTGATCGGTTCCCGATGGCGGTATGATGAGAAACCTGGTCCAACACAATATTATCTGACGCATATTCTAGACGATAAATGGATTAATATGCCACCGAGAGACTGGGGAAGATGTCTCGCAGGTATGAAAGATGAATTGTCCGTGTCATCGTTTATACATTGGGTTGGAGAGGCCATACACCTCTCTCCTATAGATGAAGAATTTCTGTTCGGAATATGGTTAAAGAATATTAAGGAAAAAGAAGTGAGATCTCCACCAAAATGAAGCACTCATCTCTTTGAAAGAATAGCTTGGTCGGTTACTTATACTATCATGAAGGAGGATGCTTCATAGACATTTACAAGAGAGCTCCATATATTCTCGATGGTTGGATATCATTATCTCAATATCTGTAACGTGTAATAGATAGGGGTAACTGAATAAGCATCCTACCTTTTTTCTGATGAAGACAAGGAGAATTATCAGCTCTTCTTCTCAAACCTTTCCCAGTTTTGTATGCCGAGTGTGTGTAGGTTTCCAACATTTACTCTTTTTAGGTGTCTCTTAGCCACTTTGTAACGGTTTATTACATGGTTTAAAGGTGTGATAGGGAAATCAGTTATCATGAAATCTGGATGAAAAACGAGTAAGCTGTAAGAAATTTCTGGGTTAATGTCTACGACGAACTCGACTTTATTCCACAAACCTTGCACATATTTTCTTAAACTCTATTTGTTCTTTTTAGTATATGGTAAACCAAGATGATGAAACCCTTGATAAACTCTAATATA
This sequence comes from Candidatus Bathyarchaeota archaeon, assembly GCA_030617005.1. Lineage (GTDB taxonomy): Archaea > Thermoproteota > Bathyarchaeia > RBG-16-48-13 > JAUWWH01. The sequence continues at coordinate 5,240 of JAUWWH010000059.1, forward strand.
ATCTATTCCTTATTTTGATCTTGATGTGAAGTCATTCAAAGATGGAAGTCACATCCTTTGGTTATATGTAGTCTATCAATCGTTTTTGGAGACTTCCTTCTTTTAGTGCAATGATGTATTCGATAACATCGTCTAACTCTCTAAAATGGAGATTTTTTAATTTATTGAAACCCCAACCTGAACACTTTATGCTGGAGATTATAGAGGCTACAGTTACGGACTTCATCAAGTTTCCAGTCAGTTTATATGCAGCTAGGAAAGCTCCGCACCAAGTATCACCGGCTCCAGTAGTATCCACTACTCTTCCTATTGGGGAGGATAGAGCAGGAATCATCTGTATTCCACTTTCACTACTTATTATGGCTCCGAGTTCCCCTAAGGTGACGATTAGATTTTTTGCTTTTAAGAGTCTCAGTGCAGTGGAGACAGAGCTTGTTTGGGTGAGAGCTTTGGCTTCGGAATCGTTTAGGATAAAGAAATCAACTTTTAAAGCCAGCTTCTTTAACGCTTCTCGGCTCTTCTTCCCTTCCTGAATATAGCCCAACCAAGTGTTAATGGATATCAACGTGTCTGGGGACTCTTTTTTAATTGTATCAATTATTTTTACTGCCTTCTTAACCCTCATAGGAGATATGTGAATCGCGACTTGGTCTCCAAGAAGGTTGAGAGGGATTACTTGGGAAGTTATCCTTGCTCCAGCACCATGGTTCACCTTCAAGTATTTGGCTTCCCAACGTTCATTATATTTGATGTGGAAGCTTGTGGAAGGCATATTGTACATTTTCACGTACTTGGAATTGAATAAGTCTAAAATATCAATGAACTTGTAGTCTCTTCCTATACGAGAGATCAAGTATACATCAGGAAAGAGGGTTCTAGCCGCTATGGCAGCATACAGGGCAGCTCCCCCAGGTTGAATCCGAACACCATTCGCGTTCTCAATTCTATCCACCGAGACATTACCAACGAACAACAGAGAACCA
>JAUWWH010000131.1 GCA_030617005.1 Candidatus Bathyarchaeota archaeon
GTACATCCTAGCTACAGGATTCAAGATCGGAGTCAATTCTGGAGTAAAACAATCATCCCTCAAAAAAGTCCTCTAGAGACACTCATGTCTCCAAACACGCAACCTTCTGATCCACCCCCCCTGAATAATAATGGGTTACTACTTATCTACTATACACCCGAGAAAAAATTCATACAAATTGGATTTAGTGATGTTAGGATTAATAAAAAACTTCTAAATATAGGATTTAGAATATGATAACACTATGGTTATATTCAAAAGATTGTTTACACTATCCAGTATACAATCGAAATAATATAATGTCAAGTGATGGTTCAGTTGACTTGTCAAATATAGAGTGGTATACCCGCCTAGATTATGAATTAGGTAATGTGAAGGTTGACCTAAATTTTCTAACTCAAGGATTCGAGATATGATTAAATTCTGGTTGAATGAGGAGGATCCTTGGTATTTTAATAATGAAAAGTTGTACGATGATGATGGTTTTATTGACTTGTTATCAATTGACTTAGGATTTGTAGTATGGTATTTTAGAAAGGTGCCTGGTTCTCCTGATAATATGAAAGTTGGGATAGATTTACTAGACAGAGGATATGAAATATGATTAGACTATAGATGAATACAGAAATTCCTTGGCTTTTTGGAAGATTATCTAACGATGGTTTCCTTGATTTACCATCAGTTGAATTATCATGTACAGTGTGGTTTACTGATACACTGCACCATTCTTTTGATCTGAAATTTAAGGGGGAATTACTAAACAAAGGATATGAAATATGAATCCAATAGAAATAGATAATAGTTCTTTTTACTGTATAGAAGAAATAAAGTTTGACGAAGTAATTTACTTTCTTTATTATGATTTATTTCACTCTCATCTATTATCTGGTCCTTTCATTTATGACTATTTCAGTCACGACTCTCTAGATATTCTTAATAGAACAGATTTCTTCAATATCTTAGTAGAGAGCGGATTTCTTGTATGATTAACTTATAATATGAATGGATACATTTGTTATATATATTAATTAATATAATAGCACAGTTTCTCTACTCTCTTCTGATTCTACAATAAGGAGAAAAAATGTTGGACTGGATGGTAGAACGCCTTAAACAAGAAAGACCAGGACGTATTATAAGATATGGATTTGCTTATACTACAAAACATGATGGATTTTGTAACCATGCATTATTACAACCAAAAAGAAATGTAAGAGTTAGAACTCTCATAAAGGTCCTAATGAGAGAGAGGGAAGAAAGTGCAGACAAGGGTGACTTTAGCATAGATTGTTGGTTAATATATAATGGTAGGCGAGGAGAGGAAATTACCACGTACATGTTTGAGGCGATGTTAAGTGGAAGTTGTATTTGTACTTGTTTTGCAAAGTGTCGATTAGACTACGAAAGAGGAACACATGGAATGTTCCCAGAATCACACAAACCAGAATATGTCTTCCCTGAGGAAGCAGAAGGAATTGAGGTTAAGAATACTAAGAAGGTTTAAAAAAGAAAGACAAGCTACTATGAAAACCTTAAGGTATATTGGAGGACTAAGATGAAATGCACAATATGTAAACAGGATAAGGATGTTGTAATATCTGGGGTACAAGACAAGAATATGAAGATATGTCAACAGTGTGTAGAATTAGAGTTTAATAAGTTATGTCAGGATATGAAAGCAGAGGAAGCAAGAGAGATTCTTTTTGGTAAATATAGAATAGAGTCTCTTGTACACGAAATGGTTAAACAGAGAGAACTAAATGAGATTGTAATAATTCACCCGAACCTCGAGGTGGAGAAAATGTTTGTCGGATGAAACAGAAAGGATGATTTATAATGCCAACTAAAGAAGATCCATATGAAGAGGTTGAAAGACTATATAGTGAAACAAAAGAGCTCCTCGGGATATCTAGTGTTTATCATCCTCACGTTCCAGGTTATCCACGACGAATACTAGGACTGGACTATCATCTAACTCATTCACCTCGTGAAACGTTAGATAAAATAAGGAGTCTACGAAAAAGAGTTAAACTGTTAGAAGGTAAGGTAAGAAAGAGTACAATAAGGAATCTTCTTCAAGATATGAAAGGTGTATCGAATCTTGCAAGAGGTAAACCTTACGGAATATAAAACTAACATCTACAGGAGGATGAAATGAACTTCGAATCAGTAATTACAGTTCTCTTCAGTTTCTTTTTTACACTTGGGATAATCTTGATGTTAGTCGGATACTTTACAAAAAAGCGTTTGACTGAGTGTGGATTTATGTTTGGAGTTGGGTTAGGTTTTGTGATATATTCTATAGTGATTCTTCTAACAACATGTATTCGTGCATGTTTCTATTAACATTTTTCAAAGAAGAAAGACTACCTAAATAGAGTCTTTCTTTTTCATATCATTTACACATAAAACGACAGGTCCTACTCAGTTTTAAACAAATCAGGTAGGAAGGTAGGTAATTAAAAATGTATGTAAAAATATTAAGTAGTCATGCTGATCCTTGGCGTAAGGTTCCAGAAGCAAAGGAACCACCTAAGCCGATTGCTCCTATTAAGCAGATGAATGGATTATGTAGGGGAATTAGCGAGAAGTTTGCCAAACATTATGTGGATAGTGATAGTCTTATTCATATGTTTGAGGTGGACGAAGTTCGGTATCAGTTTTATACCTTAAGTAATATTTCTGATTTCAACGATTTTAGAAGTGAACACTATTATGAAAAGGTAGTAGGATGGGCACCAAAGGATACCAGTTTTCAAGTTGTTGATCTACAAATGGAAAGAGATGGTAAGAAATTTAAATGTTTGGTACAAGGTGCAGCAACAATTTTTCTGATGAATAAACATGGTGACACTGTAGATAAAATCTATGTACAAGAATTTAGAAATGCAACAATAGCTTAATTTTTTTAGGACCTGTCGTTTTTTAAATAAAAAAATACAAATACTAGTTTATAAACATATACGTTTCTAATAATCATAAAGAATTCGACCTTCTCATGAGATTTGACTATATGGAGTAAAATATGAAGGAAAAGAAATTAGGTTCCAAATGTCCTCTTTGTGGCAGTCCACTTTCTAATGAAGCATGGAATAACACTAAAACTAAAAAGGTCTGCCGTTTGGTTTGCCCAGCCTCCCTTGAGAACGGTGGGAATCGTTCCTCTTGTGATATCTTTTGTTACTTTTCTTGTGCCAAAAGAGATATATCGATAACTTATAGAGATATTCTTAAAATTATGAATCAATCTAAGGATCTGGGTTGGTATAAATCTTGTGACAGTACAAGTTGTGATGATTATATTAAAGTATATGGAAAGATCTTCAAAAGATGTTTTTCCTTACTACCTTCAAACAAATCATTCAGATTTAAGTAGAACATATTCTCTCCTAAATTTCGAATAAAGGATTTTGTCATAGATGTTATAAATCAAGACCCTTTTGATAAATTTAAATATATTAATATTCCGTATCCTTTCTATTGTATAAAACCAATGATTACTAACGTAAAAAAAGATATGGGTGAGTACTCAAGAAGATTTGCCTTTATCCTAAAACCTGGGTTTATATGGGGAAGCAATTCACTCACAAGAACTTATCGTAGAAATTATTTAATTAATTGTACGATGAGAGGAGTATATTTATACTTCTCAAAGATTGGAAAAGAAATTAATAAGGACAGTATTCTGAAAGACGTAGGTAAAATTATTGCTGGTGGAGTTAAGCTATGAAAAAAACAAAGCTAAATTTCAAATGTCCTCTTTGTGGCAGTCCATTTTTTAATGTATCATATAACTACGCTGAAAGGGTCTGCTGTTTGGTTTGTCCGGACTCCGATGTTCACATTAGGAAGCATCCCTATTGTGATATCTTTTGTTACTTTTCTTGTGCCAAAAGAGATATAAAGATAGTTTATAGAGATATTCTTAAAGTGACAAATCATCCTGATGCTTCGAATTGGGATAAAGGTTGTAGTGGATATATTAAAATATATAGAGGGATCTTCAAAAGATGTTTTTCCTTACTATTTCCAAACAAATCATTCAGATTTAAATAGATCATATTCTCTAAATTCCAATGGAGGACCAACATGAAGTGTTTATTCTGTGGCCGTAAATTAAGAGACCTTTCAAGAGATCCAAGACTTACTTCTACTATAAGTTTACTACCCTCATCTTGTGAGTTCTCACTTTATTCGGATTCCACTTCTCTACTGTATTATGCCTGTACCAAAAGGAAAATAGTTATAATTGATACACTTTTTTGGGGAGATCATTTAGAGAAAATTCCTAGATTAAACAAGTACTTTGGTGAATACGAACAGGTTAAATATGACTCTACTAAACATAAAAAAGGGTTTGATTTTACTGTAAGGCATGA
>JAUWWH010000192.1 GCA_030617005.1 Candidatus Bathyarchaeota archaeon
CGAAATATTTTTAAGGCAGAGTTATTCTTGATTAAATCGTACTCTTTGACGCTTCTATTTATATTTGGACTTTCGGGTCTTCTTTGATCGATGTTTAGGAGGAAGAATACAAATGAGTGTAAAGTTTGGCTATGATGAGATAAGAGACAAAGTACTACACGGCACAACAACTATTGGTATCGTCTGTAAAGATGGCGTAGTCTTTGCACAGATACTCGGGCAGTAATGGGGTATTTTGTGGCTCATAAAAATGTAAAGAAGGTATATCCAATTGAGAACCATTTAGCGATAACCATCGCAGGCGGTGTAGCGGATGCTCAAAAAGTCGTTGAAATCCTTAAAGTAAACGCACGATTATATCGTTTGGAGAAGGGGAGAATTATGCCCGTTAGTGCCGTCTCAAGGGTAGCAGCAAATATTCTCTTCCAATCCAGGGTAGCACCTTTATTAATGCAAGCTATAATTGGCGGTGTTGATGATACAGGTCCTCACATCTACACAGTAGATCCTTTTGGGAGCTTGATAGAGGAGAACTGTGTTTCCACTGGATCTGGTTCACCTATTGCTTATGGTGTTCTAGAAGATAATTATCGTAAAGATATGAGTGTCAAAGAAGGTGTAGCTTTAGTAATTCGAGCTGTTAAATCCGCGATGAAACGAGACATAGCGAGTGGTAACAGTTTTGATGTGGTTGTTATTGAAAAAGAAGGGTACCACGAGTTAACTGATGAAGAGAAGAATATATAGACAAACTAGAACGTAATGCTTCTGAATAACAAGCTTAAAGTTGACAGGGTATAGGAATTGACATCGCTTAATAATGAACTTTTTAGTCAAATTACAGAGACCGTGTTAAAGCAAGTACCGAAGGAAGCTGAGATTAGTAGAATCAAATTTGAAGGTCCAAGGGTAGCAATTTATACAATGAAACCTGAAGTACTTGTTGAGCAAAGTTATATAATTACATATATCGTGAGTTTGATAAAGAAGAGGATAGTTATACGATCTGACCCATCAGTTCGAATATCAGAAAGTGAAACTGAGAAATATATTTTAGAACTGATTTCAAGTGATGCTGAAATAACAAAAATCGATTTTGATCCTGCTTTAGGTGAAGTGATAATAGAAGCTAAGAAGCCCAGATTGGTCATTGGACAAGATAACTCATTAGTAAATGAAATCATTAAAGTCACGAAATGGAGACCAATAGTTTTAAGAACTCCACCTATTCAGTCAAAGATAATCGCTAATATTCGTCACTATCTTCACTCTGAGTATCAAGAAAGAGAAGGAATTCTTCGTAGAATAGGTGAGAGGATCTTTAGACCACAAATCCTAAAAACTGATATTGTACGTCTCACCACATTAGGAGGATTTCAAGAAGTGGGGAGATCTGCTATTTTAATCCAGACAAAAGAGAGCAGAATTCTCTTAGATTGTGGTATTAATCCAGGTTCCAATAATTCCGTTAATAGATATCCTAGATTTAGCATTGATAGTTTTGACCTAGAACTTCTTGATGCTGTGATCATCTCTCATACGCATCTCGATCACTGTGGTTTTCTACCTTTTCTATATAAATATGGCTATGATGGGCCCGTTTACTGTTCTGAACCCACAGCTAGTTTAATGACGCTTCTACAACTTGATTACCTTGATGTCACACGGAAGGAAGGGCGTAGATTACTATATACTCAAAAGGATGTTAGGGATGTCGTTCTTCACACTATCCCAATTAGTAAGGGGGTCGTTACAGATATTTCTCCAGATGCACGGTTAACTTTTCATAATGCTGGACATATTCTAGGTTCAGTAATAACTCACATGCATATTGGAGATGGCTTGTATAATGTCGTATACACTTCGGATTTTAAATTTGGTCGTACAATGCTCCTTGAACCTGCTACGACAACTTTCCCAAGGGTAGAGACTCTTATAGTTGAAAGTACATATGGTTCGCCTAAGGATATAATGCCAGCAAGAGTGATGAGTGAAAGGAGACTTGTCACAAGAATTAATTCAACTATTGAAGGTGGAGGGAAAATCCTCATCCCTGTACCAGCTGTTGGTAGAGCTCAGGAAATAATGTTGGTTTTGGAAAACTATATGAGACAAAGTTCACTCAAGGAAGTACCAATATTCATCGAAGGAATGGTTAAAGAAGCTACGGCGATTCATACTGCTTATCCTGAATACCTTGCCAAGAATATTAGAGATTTAATCTTTAATCAAGGTATTAATCCCTTTCAATCTGATTACTTCATACATATAAAAGATTACACAGCTCGACAAGAGGTTTTACAAGGTGGACCCTGTATAATCTTAGCAACATCAGGAATGTTAGAGGGTGGACCAGCAGTGGCGTACTTTAAGGATATGGCTTCTGATGAAAGAAACATGATTATATTTGTAAGTTATCAAATAGAGGGGACTCTTGGTAGACGATTGCAGAAAGGTTCAGTCAATATTCGTTTAATAAACGACAAAGGTAAGGTCGAGATCGTTAAAAATAAATTAAGAGTTAATACTGTTGAGGGATTCTCAGGGCATTCCGATAGGAACCAAATCATAGCATATGCAAGAAAGATCTACCCGAAACCTGAGCGAATAATTGTCTGTCATGGTGAGAAGTCTAAATGTATAGATCTATCAAAATCCTTCCAAGAATATTTACGGATAAAGACCATTGCACCAAAAGTTTCAGAAACCATTAAATTAAAATAATATATGAAACTTCTCAAGAAACTCTTTATACTTTTTAGCTTCTTCTATGGGGTTAAGTTTAAGTCTATGCAAATTTTCGATCATTTTTTCTCAGTATTTGGTTGAAGCTTGAAGTAGAAAAGCACTATTTTATTGTCTTTCACTTATATTAAACATCTTACTGATGGTCTTAGCTCTTATAACTTTAAAAAAAAGCTGAATATAATTTTTTTAGGTATTTATATTCGGTTAATCTATAGATGAAGGTGTTGTGAAAAGGTCATACATTGATAAATCTCTCCAATATAACTATTCTTCAATAATTGAAGAAAAAAAAGTTGATATTCAATCTTTGAAATAGAAAATATAAAATATGTAATTTAATGTTTAAAGAGGGAACATAATTATAATTTCACAATCTTACACATTTATGAATATGGTAGTCATCCATAAAGTTTCAACAATAGAATACTAAAATATAATGGGTAAGTGAAACATAATAAAATAATCTGTTATAATGATTTGGTATAAACCTATTAATTATAAAAATAAGAATTTAACTTTAGAGATTATTGCTTTTTTTTCTTGTTTAAATTCAGAGCATTAATAAACTCATCTTTAGAATAATGATTAATTTTTAGTCCAAAACCCAAATAATATTTGTTAAGTCGGTTAATTCTTGCTATAGAAAAGATC